>NZ_JAIZRS010000018.1:0-168656 GCF_020419985.1 Burkholderia sp. AU32262 | reverse complement strand
GGGACTGGATGCCAATTCCACCGGAAAAATACTCGTCAACGATGCGTTGCTTGAACTGCTCGTTGTACTTCGTCATGAAAAACACCCCAAAGGTTGGACGGGTGTCCAACTTTTGGGGTGCAATTCACACGCGTGCCGCCTTTCTTCATGAACGCGCATCGACGTGGACGCGACGCGCCACGCCGGCGCTCAACGCGACATCATGTTCATGCTGACGTTGTGCATCACCCACAGCGTGCCGACGATCAGGATCGCCGCGGTCAGCACCGTATAGCTGAACGCCATCACGTTCCAGCGCTGGCCCGACGAGCCGTTCATGTGCAGGAAGTACACGAGGTGCACGACGATCTGCACGAACGCGAGCACGGCGAGCCCGGTCAGCGACGCATGCGGCGACAGTACGCCGCCCATCACGAGGCCGAACGACGCGGCCGTGAGCAGCACCGACAGGATGAAACCGGCGACATAGCCGCCGACGCTGCCGTGCCCTTCTTCGAGTTGAGACGAATGCGAATGGGCCATTTAGATCACGCTCGCGAGATAGACAAAGGAAAACACGCAGATCCACACGATGTCGAGGAAGTGCCAGAACAGGCTCAGGCACGTCAGGCGCCGCAGGTCGCGATCGGTCAGGTCGCCGCCGCGCGACATGATCTGCGCGGCGAGCACGATCATCCACAACAGGCCCGCCGTCACGTGCAGCCCGTGCGTGCCGACCAGCGTGAAGAACGCCGACAGGAACGCGCTCCGCTGCGGGCCGGCGCCTTCCGCGATCAGGTGCGAGAACTCGCGCAGCTCCATCGCGAGAAACGCCGCGCCGAGCACGAACGTCACCGCGAGCCAGGCGAGCAGCGCGCCGCGCCGCTGCTTGTACGCCGCGAGCATCGCGAAGCCGTACGTGATGCTCGACAGCAGCAGCGCGGCGGTTTCCACCGCGACGCCCGGAATGTCGAACAGGTCCTTCGCGGTCGGACCGCCCGCGTACTGATTGCCCAGCACCGCGAACGTCGCGAACAGCGCCGCGAAGATCACGCAGTCGGTCATCAGGTACAGCCAGAACCCGAACACCGAATGCGACGGCGGATGGTCGTCGTGCTCGAGCAGGGTCGCGCTCAAGGTTTTCTGCAACATCAGTTGGCCTCCAGTTCCACGTCGTCGACGCGCGCGACCGTGCGCCGCGTCGGCTGCTTGTCTTCGGTCTTGCGTACCGTCGACGCAGGGATGTAATAGCCGTCGTTATCGCGCGAGCTGTAGATCACGAGCGTCGCGATGATGCCCACGAGCCCGCCGATCGCCATCCACCAGATGTGCCACACCAGCGCGAAGCCGAGCACCAGGCTGAAGATCGCGATCACGAGGCCCGCACACGTATTCGACGGCATGTGGATGTCGCGAATCGCCGCCGGGTTCGGCCGGCCTTCGCCGCGCGCCTTCATGTCCGCGTACGCGTCGAGCGTGCGCACCTGCGGGATCACCGCGAAGTTGTAGTCGGCCGGCGGCGACGACGTCGCCCACTCCAGCGTGCGGCCGCCCCACGGGTCGCCCGTCGTGTCGCGGTACGCGGGCAGGTTGCGATTGCGGATGCTGACCACCAGTTGCAGCAGCTGGCACGCGATGCCGATCGCGATCAGCACGGCGCCGAACGCGGCGACCAGCAGCCACGGATGCCATGCCGGGTTGTCGTAGTGGTTCAGGCGGCGCGTCATGCCCATGAAACCGAGCACGTAGAGCGGCACGAACGCGACGTAGAAGCCGACCTGCCAGAACCAGAACGCGGCCTTGCCGAGCTTCTCGTTCAGCTTGAAGCCGAACGCCTTCGGGAACCAGTAGTTGAAGCCCGCGAGATAGCCGAACAGCACGCCGCCGATGATCACGTTGTGGAAGTGCGCGATCAGGAACAGGCTGTTGTGCAACACGAAGTCCGCGCCCGGAATCGCCATCATCACGCCGGTCATGCCGCCGAGCGTGAACGTGACCATGAAGCCGATCGTCCACAGCACGGGCGTCGTGAACTCGATCCGGCCGCGATACATCGTGAACAGCCAGTTGAATACCTTCACGCCGGTCGGGATCGCGATGATCATCGTCATGATCCCGAAGAACGCGTTCACGTTCGCGCCCGAGCCCATCGTGAAGAAGTGATGCAGCCACACGAGGAACGACAGCACCATGATCGCGCAGGTCGCGTACACCATCGTCTTGTAGCCGAACAGCGGCTTCTTCGCGAACGTCGCGATGACCTCCGAGAAGATCCCGAACGCCGGCAGGATCAGGATGTACACCTCCGGATGGCCCCACGCCCAGATCAGGTTCAGGTACAGCATCGCGTTGCCGCCGGCTTCGTTCGTGAAGAAGTGCATGCCGAGGTAACGGTCGAGGCCGAGCAGCGCGAGCGTCGCGGTCAGGATCGGGAACGATGCCATGATCAGCACGTTCGTGCAGAGGGCCGTCCACGTGAACACCGGCATCTTCATCAGCGTCATGCCCGGCGCGCGCATCTTGATGATCGTCACGAAGAAGTTCACGCCGGTCAGCAGCGTGCCGACGCCGGAGATCTGCAGCGCCCACAGGTAGTAGTCGACCCCTACCCCCGGGCTGAACTGCAGCTCCGACAGCGGCGGGTACGCGAGCCAGCCCGTCTGCGCGAACTCGCCGATCACGAGCGACACGTTGATCAGGATCGCGCTGACCGCCGTCATCCAGAACGACAGCGAGTTGATGAACGGGAACGCGACGTCGCGCGCACCGATCTGCAGCGGCACGACCAGGTTCATCAGGCCGACCATGAACACCATCGCCATGAAGAAGATCATGATCACGCCGTGTGCCGTGAAGATCTGGTCATAGTGGTGCGGCGGCAGATAGCCGGGCGCGTTGTACGCGAGCGCGAGCTGCATGCGCATCATGATCGCGTCCGCGAAGCCGCGCAGCAGCATGATCAGCGCGACGATGATGTACATCACGCCGAGTCTCTTGTGGTCGACCGTGGTCAGCCATTCCGTCCACAGCCATTTCCAGCGGCCGGTGATCGTCAGCGCGGCGAGAATGCCCAGCACGACCAGCCCCATGAAGGCGCCGGCCCCCATGATGATGGGCTGATCGAACGGGATCGCCGAAAGTGTGAGTTTGCCGAACATGCGTTACCCCTTCGTGCCGCAGGCGGCGTCCTTCAGGTCGAGGACGTGGCCATCGTTGTATTTCGCGATGATGTTGTGGAAGAGCCGCGGATCGACCGGCGAGAAATAGCGCACCGGCGCCTTCTCGCTCGGCTGCGCGACGGTGCCGTACACCGTCGCGTCGAGCCGTTCCGGCGACGCCTTCACCTTCTGCACCCACGCATCGAACTGCTCGCGCGGCTCGGCGAGCGTGCGGAACTTCATGTCGGAGAAACCGCGGCCGCTGAAGTTGGCGGACGTGCCCGCGTAGTTGCCCGGCTCGTCGGCGATCAGGTGCAGGCGCGTCTGCATGCCGGCCATCGCATACACCTGGCCGCCGAGCTGCGGGATGAAGAACGAATTCATCACCGAATCCGACGTGATGCGGAAGTTCACCGGCGTGCCGACCGGAATCGCGAGCTGGTTCACCGACGCGATGCCAAGCTCCGGATAGATGAACAGCCACTTCCAGTCGAGCGCGACCACCTCGACGTCGATCGGCTTCACGGCCGATTCGAGCGGCTTGTACGGATCGAGCTCGTGCGTGGTCTTCCACGTGAGCACGCCCAGGAACAGGATGATCAGCGTCGGCACCGTCCAAATCACGACCTCGATCGCGGTCGAGTGCGACCAGTTCGGCGCGTACGCGGCGTTGCGGTTCGACGCGCGGTAACGCCACGCGAACCACAACGTGAGCAGAATCACCGGCACGACGACGATCAGCATCGCCCAGGTGGACGTCGCGATCAACGCCTTTTCTGCCGCGCCCACGTTTCCTTTCGGATTTAGTACATCTAAATTACAACCTGACAGGCTCAACGCCGCGCCGATTGACATCAGCGCCGCCCAGCCTCTTGAAGCTCTTCTTCTCATCACACAGCCCCGCGGGTCATTGAATCCGTTTGCGTATGCCCGATGCGCATCCGATTCACGAAATTGGCCGAATCATACGTCGCGCGAGTGCGATGAAAAACCGGTGCATGCGGCAAATCATCATTGCAAAATCTGCCGTGAGTCACATTGTCGCGGGGCAATTTCACGCAGCCGGAAGCGGGCCCGGCACCTTGCCGTGCCGGGCTGCGGATCGATGCGCGCGCAACCATGCGCGCCGCGCGATGCGGCGGGCTGGCGCGGCGTGGCGCGGCTCGACGTGCCGCGATCAGTCGTGCGTCGACGCCATGTACGACGGCAGCGCCGGCGCGGGGGCGTCCCCTGCCGGCACTTTCGAATGGCTCGCTTCCTGGATCAGCTTGCCGACGGTCGGATCGATCGCATCGGTGAACGGCTTCGGATCGATGCCGACCGCCAGCACGATCAGCGCGAGCGACGCGAACATCACGATCTCGCGACGGTTCAGGTCGGCGAGCTTCGCGATCTGCTGGCTCGCGACCGTGCCGAACACGACGCGCTTGAGCATCCACAGCGTGTACGACGCGCTGAGGATCAGCGTGAGCGCCGCGATCGCGCCGATCCAGAAGTTGAAGCGGATCGCGCCCATGATCACCATGAACTCGCCGACGAACCCCGACGTGCCCGGCAGGCCGACGTTGGCCATCGCGAACAGCAGCGTGAAGGTCGCGAAACGCGGCATCACGCCCGCCACGCCGCCGTACGCGGCGATCTCGCGCTGGCGGGTGCGGTCCACGAGCACGTTCACGCACAACAGCATCGCGCCCGCCACGAAGCCGTACGACACGAGCTGCACGATCGCGCCTTCGACGCCGATCCGGTTGAACAGGAACAGCCCGAGCGTGACGATTCCCATGTGCGCGACCGTCGAATACGCGAGCAGCTTGCCGAGATCGGTCTGCGCGAGCGCGATCAGGCTCGCGTAGACGATCGCGAACAGCGACAGCGCGATCACGGCCGGCGCGAAGAAATGGCTCGCGTCGGGCGTGATCGGCAGCGCGAAGCGCAGGAACCCGTACCCGCCGAGCTTGAGCATCGCGAGCATCAGCGCGGCGCCCGTCGGGCCGTCGGTGTACACGTCGCTCAGCCACGTGTGGACCGGCCACATCGGCACCTTGACCGCAAACGCGGCGAAAAAGCCGACGAACACCAGCAACTGCGGCGCGAAGCCGAGCTGCAGCGTGCGCCATACGGCCATGTCGAACGTATGCGACTGCGCGTACAGGTACAGCATCGCCATCAGCAACAACAGCGAGCCGGCGAACGAGATGAAGAAGAACTTCACGGCCGCATACACGCGGCGCTCGCGCCCCCACGTGCCGATCAGCAGGTACAGCGGGATCAGCGTCGCCTCGAAGAAGATGAAGAACAGCAGCCCGTCCTGCGCGACGAACACGCCGACCATCAGCCCCGACAGGATCAGGAACGACGCGTAGTACTGCGCGACGCGCACCGTGACCGATTCCCACGACGCGACCACCACCACGAGCGTCGTGAACGCGGTCAGCACGACGAGCCACAGCGACGCGCCATCGATGCCGACCCGCCATCCGGCATTGAATGCCGCGAGCCAGTCGCGTCTTTCGACGAACTGCATCGCAGCCGAATGCGCGTCGAAGCCGGCAACCAGCGGCACGACGGGCGCCAGTCCGGCGATCGCGCCGACCAGCGCGATCAGCCGTATTCGCCGTGAATGCTGATCGGAACCGGCGCGCAGCAGGCCCGCGCCGAACAGTATCGGAACCCAGATGGCCAGGCTCAGGAAGGGAAAATCATGCATGTCAACAACGCCTTGAGGAAGTCGCACCCTGCATCGGGGACAGGCGCGACGAAAGGAACGAAATCAAATCGACAGGTAGATTTCGTGAATCGCCAATGTTGGCTAAATGTAAAGCGACATCAGCGGAAAACTTGATGCCGCTCAAACGCGATCGGGTTAACCAGCATAAGGCGATTGATTATTTTCTGCAGCGCAGCAGAACGTTGTTTTTTGGTGTCGGCGTAGTTCGCTGATTTTTATGAGTAATTTTTTGTATTGCCGGGCACTCTACACGGCAAGAATAGACGCAGCGCCGCATTTTTGATGTCGACCGTTCGTTTCGAAGGGCCGGAATGACAAGGTCGGCATTCCGCGATCTTGCGATCGCCCGGCACTCCCTGCCTTACAGAAATGCTTTCATTCTTATTTCATTCGATTTGGTGCAGCGCATATCGGGCGATGAGGTGCCCTCGCCCGCCCCTTCTCGTGCGGCCGCGCCCTAATAACTCAAGCGGTCCCATAAGCGCCCGCTCGGCGGCAATCTCGATCAGACGAACATATGCCACATCGGGCCTGCGACGTGTGCGTGTCGAAGAAGTACCTTGGCTCATTGTCTTCAGAACTGAGCAGTCACCTGAAAACCGAGCGTCACTCGCGCAGTCGGAAAACCCGACGGCTTGTAGACAGGCGTACCCGCGAAGAGATCGTACGCATACGCTCCGAATCGCGTGCCCACGCTACCTTTTATGCCGATCACAGCGCCGGCCAATTGCGTCCCGACGAGGGCGACAGGCTGCGGGCCCCATACGCGACCGTAGTCGAGCCCCGCATAAATTGCCTGTCCCGTCTGCCCGATCGGCGCCTGCAGCTCGTTGCGCCAGTAGAAGCCACGTGCCGCGGCGAGCATCGTTTCGCCATCGAAACCACGCACTGTGTAGCGACTGCCAATCGTCAAGTCGTCGATGTAGTAAAGCGTGTTTCCGGTGTACTGACCGTGGAATGTGCCGACATAGCGGAATGGCTGTTTGCCGATCGCGAACGGCGCCGACAGGTTCGCGTCGAGCACCGCCATCTTGAAGCGATAGGTCGGTCCACCACCCGCTGCCATCGTATCGTCCTGAGCACCCAACCCACCGACACCTTGACGATATGCAAGTGAGCCATCGAACTGCGCGCCGCCGAGGTAGTGGCGATCGGTCAGGCCGAGTTCGATCATCGTGTTGTTGCGGCGCTGCTGCGAGATCTCGGTGTCTTCGATAAAGCTTTGCCCGAAACGGCGCGACAGGCGAACGTACGCACCCAATACATCATTCTGACTGCGCGACAGCACGCGGGCCAGCTTGAAGTCGATCGTCTTCGAGTTGCCGCTCGCGATGAATGTCTGGTTCACGCCGGCGATCTGCTGGTAGTACGTGTTCGTGTAAGCCGAGAGCGTTGCCGTCCAGTAGCCCCATGGAATCGAATAGAAGCTGTTCCAGCCGTGCGAGCCGAGACGCTTGTCGCCGAATTCGAGATCCTGGCTGACGCCGACGTTGAACACGTCGTTCAGGCCGAGCGGGTTGTCGATGCCGAGCGAGAGGTTGCCTTGCAGTTTGCCGGTAGCGCGCGTGCCGGAGTTGTCGATCGATGCGACGACCGTCCATGGCTTGCCGCGCTTCACGTCGAGCACGACGTCGCTTTCGCCGGGAAGATCACCCGGAACAAGTTGCATCGAGACATCCTGACTCGATACGCGTTTCATTTGCTCGAGGCCTTGTTCGAGGTCGCGCAGGTTCAGCAGGTTGCCGTCGCGGGTCGGGAACGCGGTTTTCCAGGTGCCACGGAGCTTTTCGTCGGCGAAGCGGACGTGGCGGATCATGCCGGGGATCAGCGAGAGTTTGAGCGTACCGGTCGATAAGTCTTGCTCTGGAACGAGCACCCGCGTAGTGACGTAGCCCTTCGCCAAAATCGCCTGCGACAGTCCCTTGATCAGTACGTCAATACCTTGTTTGCCGACGCATTGCCCTGCGTAGTGGTTCAGCCATTCACGTGCGAACGCAAAGCGATCCATCGGTAAGGCGGATGCCCCTTGGGCCTTCGCTGCATCGGACAATGAGCCAGGCACGTCGAGCGTAAAGCGGTCGATCGGGAAACATGGCGTTTCGGTAGGAAGTGCTGGATATGCTTCAGTGCGCGGCAATTCAGAACGAATTGAAGGCGCGCGCACCGCCGCGTCGCGTTGCTGCGCATCGCGTTGCTGCTGTGCTTGCCGGTCCTGCTCCGCGTTCGCCCGCGCGGCGGCCGCCTGATCAGCAGGCAGCGGGGCCTGCTGAGCCGACACAGCAACCGACATCAACGTTGTGATCGACAGCGCCGGCAGGCCCTTCATTATCTTCATTTGTATCTATCCCTGATTCTGCCTAATCTCCATACAACCTATACGGGCATTCTGCTCTAGTCGTATTTCAATTCCAATGAAAATCTTCCTTTATTCACATCAACAACAAGGATGAACAATTTCCATTTTAGTTGATTTTGTGAGATAAAAAATCGACGATGCTCAACCAACAATTCCAATAGCCTACTGTTAAGACTAGCACTACCCAAAAACCATGAAGAATCTCCATTTTCCGCGACGGCATCAAACTCGAATTTCGCCTGATCGTCGTCATCCGCAAGTTGCGCTCGCATAACGATCGAATGCGATCCCGCCGGAGTGGCGTCATAAAGCAGTTGGCCAATCTCCTTGCATATATCAACATCTCGGCTGTCCATTACCTTCCTCCAGGCGAATTCCTAAAATACTGCTGCGCCGGTCGACCATTGCCACTACGTACGTGATGTTAAACCCTTCAGGTCTTCGACTATCCCCTTGGTATTGCGGTTCGATCGAAACCTTCACTTGCTTTCCCGCATTCAGCGCGTCGGTCCAACTATTCTCCAATTGCTTCCATGCTCCGCGATTCAAGTTTGAATCCATTGGAACTATGTTTAGCTTCTCTCCAGGCCCGTTCAATATGGACGCGATCAAATGACCGCCATCATCTCCACTATCTCCTTCGCGCCCCGCCTTGGATTGATGAACTGGCTTGTGATGTCAAAGCCGGCCTGGATCTTGGCCTTGTCGAAGATCGGCGCGAGTGCACGCCGGTGTTCGACGTATCGCGATTGGTGCTCGCGACCGCTTCGGCGGCCCGACCGAAATCAACGCGGCGAACGGCAGGGCCGCCAGTTGTTTGGTTATTGTCATTTGATGGTTAGTTCTTATGCTGGCCCGATACCGCGTGGCTATTTAGCCACTTTGCCGACCTCAATCGTAAACACAAGGTCTTCGAAATCTGGATTACCCATGCCGTCGCTGCAATGGAATGAGATATGACGATCGTCTTTTTTCACCAACATGCCGGCATTTCCAATCCATGCATGCGAAATGCCATCATATTTCCAAACATTCCAAACTTTAAGGGCGACCCTCCCACCCTTCTTAATCGTGACATTCAGCGGAATATGTTTCGGACCATGATCCGACCATATAAGAAAATCCGTCAAAATCTGATTATTAACCTCAACATTGCAATTCACCGCCTTTATGTTAACGCCTTGGACCGTCGACTTTTTAAATGATACAAAATCAAGGAACAGTACTGTTTCCCCCGAAGATACGTCGACCTCATACAAACCATATATTTCCCGGCCGTCAACCACGATTTTGGGGGCTCTAGCTTCTTGGAAGCGTTGCGCCAATGAGATGTTCGTCATATCAATATCCCGGTTTGCGATACGGATCTACCTTTGCATGGTCTTGCGGCCACCGAGGCACGAATTCCTTCCCACCATCACGGGCGGGGACGGGCTCGTGACTCAGTTCGATCGGAATGTCATTCAAGATATTGTTCAGCTCTCCACCACCTCTACTGGAGTATCGATTCCGAAAATAAAAACATGACCTTAAAATCACCCCCTACTGCAAGGCACTCAGCCATCATTTACCTCATATCATGCCCTACTCACTCTCATCAAAAGGATTTTCCTCCACATATCTTTTAATATCAACTTCTGAAATTCCAGGCGCACCCGCGCTTAGCCACCTATCGAATTCATCGGGATATGATCTATACACCCTCCCGCCAGACGACTGAACCGATACATCACTCCCGAATTCCGCCAAAAAACGTAGATGATGTACCACCATAATCCAAATTCGCTTGAGCCCAGGATCTTGCGGCACACCGCCAGACGCCTCCGAAAGATAGCGCGACTCGCCCTCAACAAAGTCCAACATATCCTTCGCCCTTCCAGCTCTCAGCATTAGCCTTATAATTTCAACCTTTCCCATGATCATCTACTGATATAATTTAACGTTATACGCATTGACCTCAACACCTTTAAATCCGAGAGAAATCATCGTTTCCCCTAGTGGAGTAGCCCAAACTGCTTGAACCGGTGAAATCCCAGAAGAGATTGCCGAATTGTAAGAATCACAGTTTACATTACCCAACTGAGCAGACACCGCTTTCACCTTGTCTGCCCAAACGGATTCTACCGCCTTGGAAATCATATCTACTCCAACACCTCGCCCAGACACCGTAGTCCCGTACCAGTCTATGTGGAAATTCCCATCTGGGGAGTAACGACCAATCAGATCGCTTTGCGCAAACTTGCTATCCACAACAGAGCCATTTTTATCAAACTTCTATCTCGCGGATAACTCGACATCTACATAACCGCCATCCTTGGCTTCAACTTTCGCGTCAAAATTCAATCCTTCCTTACCCGATGGCGATGATCCATTCGAATGAAGAATATAGTCCACGAGCCCTTTGCCTGATCCGGAATGATTTCCGCGATCCAGTCACTGATCTTCTTGGCATCAGGCAACGGCGAAATCAACGAACCCGGTTTGATACTCGGATCGAGCTCCGTGGCCGGATCAGCAATCACACCATCGCCCTTGCCTGCTGTCTCGCCCTCATACCCTGGGCGGTCTCAAGAATCAAGTGCAACGTTTAGCCAATCCGGCGGCAGCCAATTCCATCGCCATAGCCTCTTCAGGGGTTTTCCAGTTGAGGGTTTGGCGAGGGCGGCCGTTCATCAGTTTGGCAATGTCGTTCAATTGCATCTGGGTGACGCCTGACAGGTCGGCCCCCTTGGGCAGAAACTGGCGCAGCAGGCCGTTGGTATTTTCGTTGCTGCCCCGTTGCCAAAGGGCGTAGGGATCTGCGAACCAGATGTCCAGATTCAGTCGTTCAGCCAACTCGACATGGCAAGTCATTTCCGATCCACGATCGTACGTCAGGCTCTCACGCAGAAAGGCCGGGAGCTTTCAGCAGTAGTTCCCGGACGACACATGGCCCCAGGTTTCCGCAATTGCGTTGCAGAAGTGCCAAAATTCGAGCAGTGAATCGGATGGAAGTTTTACGCGGACTTGCGCTTGGACCTCGTTGGACGATCCGTCTTTTCCCGGGAGTATACGGGACGAGCAATCATCGAGCGTTGCCTTCACGCTCGGAGACAGCGCGCAACTCCATGCGGCGCCAACGATCAGCTCCGCCCAGCACATTCTTGCTGATGGGCCTAGTGAGGGGCTGAAAAAGAAAAAGCCCCGCAAGTCCGAGAACTTGCGGGGCTTTGTCACCGCTTTTGGCGGAGACGGAGGGATTCGAACCCTCGATCCAGGTTTTGGCCCAGATGCTCCCTTAGCAGGGGAGTGCCTTCGACCTCTCGGCCACGTCTCCCAAACTTTCGCTCGCACCAGGGAGGCAGTGCGACGAGAACGAAATAATATAGGGTTTCGAACCGTACGTCAAATTCCGTGATGCATTTTCTTCAATGCATCACGAAAAATTCACGATGCCTGGTCGAGTTCGAAAGCCTTGTGCAGCGCGCGGACGGCCAGCTCCATGTATTTCTCGTCGATCAGCACCGAGATCTTGATTTCGGACGTCGAGATCATCTGGATGTTGATGCCCTCTTCCGACAGCGTGCGGAACATCTTGCTCGCGACGCCCACGTGCGAACGCATGCCGACGCCGACGACCGACACCTTCGACACCTTCGGATCGCCCTGCACGCGCTCGGCGCTCACATGGCCCTGCACCTGGTTGGTGAGGATGTCCATCGCCTTCTGGTAGTCGCCGCGACCGACCGTGAACGTGAAGTCGGTTTTGCCTTCGACGCTCTGGTTCTGGATGATCATGTCGACGTCGACGTTCGCATCGGCCACCGGGCCGAGGATCTGATATGCGATGCCCGGCTTGTCGGGCACGCCCATCACCGCAATGCGTGCTTCGTCGCGCTGGAACGCGATGCCGGAAATGACTGCCTTTTCCATGGTCTCGTCTTCTTCAAAAGTAATCAGGGTGCCCGAGCGCATTTCTTCGTCGAGCGCAATCAGCGGATCGGTCAGGCTCGACAGCACACGCGTCTTCACCTGGTATTTGCCGGCGAATTCGACCGAGCGGATCTGCAGGACCTTCGAGCCGAGGCTGGCCATTTCCAGCATCTCCTCGAACGTCACGCGGTCGAGGCGGCGCGCCTCTTCGACGACACGCGGATCGGTCGTGTAGACGCCGTCGACGTCGGTATAGATCAGACACTCTTCGGCACCGAGCGCAGCCGCCACCGCCACCGCCGACGTGTCCGAGCCGCCACGGCCCAGCGTCGTGATGTGACCGTCCGGATCGACGCCCTGGAAGCCCGTGATGATCACGACCTTGCCCGCGTTCAGGTCGTCCTTCACGCGCTCGTCGTCGATCGAGTGGATGCGTGCTTTCGTAAACGCGCTGTCGGTCTTGATCGGCACTTGCCAGCCGGCATAGCTCACGGCCTCGACACCGATTTCCTGCAGCGCGATCGACAGCAGGCCGACGCTGACCTGCTCGCCGGTCGACGCAATCATGTCGAGCTCACGCGGGCTCGGCTGGCTCGAAATCTCTTTCGCAAGACCGAGCAGACGGTTGGTTTCGCCGGACATCGCCGAAGGCACGACCACCATCTGGTGCCCGGCCTGATGCCATTTTGCGACGCGTTTCGCGACGTTCTTGATGCGCTCGACCGAGCCCATCGAAGTGCCGCCGTATTTGTGTACGATGAGTGCCATTGTCGTTCTGAACTGGAGGAGAAGCCGCACGGGCGCGCTGGGCAGGCCGCATAGCCGTTCGGTCACGCGGCTTGTGGCTGTGGACGGACGACAAGGGGGACGGCTGGGACGCAACACGCAAGCGTGACGGATTTTGCCCGGAAGGCCGATCAGGCCGCGCAAACCGGGTACGTCACGCGGAAAACCTGCACAAAACGCTCAAAAATCGAGCCGAGCAAACGACCGAGCGTACCCGATAGAAGCCCGCTTGACAAGCCGCGCGCCGTGGCGGCGGCCGTTCCGGCGCTGTTTACCAAATGGTGAAAATGGGCGCGCCATCGCGCCGCCGGAAGCCTGCCGCCGTTACGCGATCAGCAGGTCGGGACGCCACTCGATCCGGCGCCATGCGGCGGCGCCGGGCGCCGCCCCGTCAGGCATGCCGATGTCGCGATTGACACCCAGCCGCGGCACGTAGATCAGCCGGTCGCCCGCGAACAGCAGCGGCACGTCGCGTTGCCAGGCCGGCACCCCGCGCTCCTGGAACAGGTTCTTCAGCGTTCGGCCCGGGCCGCCCGGCGACGTCCGCATCCGTTCGCCACCGGCCCGGGGGCGCACCGCCAGCCGCGCACCGCGCAGCAGCTCCTCCGGCACCGCGTCGGCGCTGCCCGCGTCGGCGGGCGCAAACACGAACGTGCCGCGCCATCCCGGCAGGTGCCACACTTGCTGTCCGTCCCATGCGAGCGCCGCCTCCGGTTGCGGCGTACCCGTACCGTCGTCGGCCGGTTCGCTGCTGTCGCCGGCTTCCCAGTAGACGACATCGCGATAGAGCCGCAGGCACTGCCCCGCGTGATCGACGCGCAGCGCATGCGCGTCGTGCGCCGCGCGCAGTTGTCGCATCATGTTGGCGAGCCGGGCGGCCGACGCGCCCGGCAAACCGAGCCGGCGCATCCAGAAGCGCAGCAGGTTCGCGCCGCGCGTGTCGTCGAATCCGATCAGCGCGTCGCGCGACAGCGCCTGCCCGTCATCGCGCGCGGCGACGGCGAAATCCAGCTCGGCCAGATCGTCGAGCAGCCGCTGAGCCGCCGCCGCGTGCTGCGCCGCGCGACCGAGCGCATCGCGAAAGCCCGGGAAATGCACGGCCAGCGCCGGCAGCACGTCGACGCGCAGCGCATTGCGCGCATAGCGCGTGTCACCGTTCGATTCGTCGTCGATCCACGCGAGCGCGTGCTGCTCCGCATAGCGCTCAAGTTGCGCGCGCAACAGTCGCAACAATGGGCGCACGCGCTCGATGCTCACGCCGTCGGGGCGATAACGCGGCGCCATCGCGGCAAGCCCCGCGATTCCCGCACCGCGCAACAGTTGCAGCAGCACGGTCTCGGCCTGGTCGTCCGCATGTTGCGCGAGCCACAGCGCCGCCACGCCGTGGCGTTCGCCCATCGCGTCGAGCGCCGCGTAGCGACGCTCGCGCGCCGTCGCCTCGATACCGAGCCCGCTGTCGCGCGGCACGTCGACGCGCATCGATTCGAATGCGACGCCGAGCCGCGCCGCCTCCGCTTCGGCATGCGCGACCCATGCGTCGGCATTCGCGCTCAGGCCGTGATGCACGTGCAACGCGACGCAGCGCGATGCGCCCGCGACGCGCACGGCCGCATCGAGCAGCACCGTCGAATCGAGGCCGCCGCTGTAGGCGATCGCGATGCGCGCATCCGGCGGCAGGCCGGAAAGCGCAACGCCGACCGCGTCGAGGACGACACGGTCGGCGGAGAATTCGGTGGGCGGGATCACGAGCGGGACGCGCGCGCCGCGGCGCGCGCATTGAATACACGGCCGGTCATGCGCCCGGCGTGGTTTCCTTGAACTTGCCGTAGGCCATCAGGCGCTCGAAGCGGCGCTCGCGCAGCGCATCGATGCTCATGCCCTGGAACTGGCGCAGCGAATCGGCCAGCGCACGGCGCAGCAGCGCGGCCATGCCCTTCGGATCGCGATGCGCGCCGCCGAGCGGCTCGTTGATGATCTTGTCGATCAGGCCGAGCGCCTTCAGGCGGTGCGCGGTCAGGCCCAGCGCTTCCGCGGCTTCCGGCGCCTTCGCGGCGCTCTTCCACAGGATCGACGCACAGCCTTCCGGCGAGATCACCGAGTAGGTCGAGAACTGCAGCATCATCACGGTATCGGCCACGGCGATCGCCAGCGCGCCGCCCGAACCGCCCTCGCCGATCACCGTCGTGATGATCGGCGTCTTCAGCTCGGCCATCACGTACAGGTTGCGACCGATCGCCTCCGACTGGCCGCGCTCTTCCGCGCCGATGCCCGGGTACGCGCCCGGCGTGTCGACGAACGTGAAGATCGGCAGCCCGAACTTCTCGGCCAGACGCATCAGGCGCTCGGCCTTCCGATAGCCTTCCGGACGCGGCATCCCGAAGTTGCGCGCGGCGCGCTCCTTCGTGTCGCGGCCCTTCTGGTGACCGATCACCATGCACGGATGGCCGCCGAAGCGCGCGAGACCGCCGACGATCGACAGGTCGTCCGCGAACGCGCGATCGCCATGCAGTTCGTGAAAATCGGTAAACAGTTCCGCGACGTAATCGAGCGTGTACGGACGCTGCGGGTGCCGCGCGATCTGCGAAACCTGCCACGGCGTCAGGTTCGCGTAGAGGTCCTTCGTCAGTTGCTGGCTTTTCTTCGACAGCCGCTCGATTTCTTCCGAAATATCGACAGCCGAGTCGTCCTGCACGAATCGCAGCTCTTCGATCTTGGCCTCGAGTTCGGCGATCGGCTGTTCGAAATCCAGAAACGTGGTCTTCATGTGTTCGAATCCTTGGGTCTTGCGGCAGCGCGTATTCTACCCGCGCGGGCGGCGCGCAAAACCAGCTCTCAACTATTGATGTTCAAAACTCGATAGCCTGCACTCAGGCGTCGACGTCGGGCGCATCGAGGCTGCGCCACATGTACCAGGTCGCGACGGTGCGCCACGGCTCCCAGTTGGCCGCGACCTCGCGCGCCTCGCTGCGCGTGACGGGTTCGCCGCTGAAGTAATTGACGCTGATCGCACGGATCAGGCCCGGGTCGTCGAGCGGCAGCACGTCCGGCCGCGACAGGTTGAAGATCAGGAACATCTCGGCGGTCCAGCGGCTGATGCCGCGGATCTGCGTGAGTTCCGCGATCACGTCCTCGTCGTCCATCGACGTCCATTTGTCGACGTGCAGCGCCCCCGACACGAAATGCTGCGCAAGATCGAGGATGTATTCCGTCTTGCGCTTCGACAGCCCGCACGCGATCAGCCTGTCAGCGCCGAGCCGGATCACCGGTTGCGGCGCGAGCTTCGGGCAGGCGTCCTCGATGCGCGCCCACAGCGACTGCGCGGACGGCACCGAAATCTGCTGGCCGACGACCGAGCGCGCGAGCGTGACGAACGGGTCGCCGCGTTTCACGAGATGCGCGGGACCGAACTTCGGAATCAGCTTCTTCAGGATCCGGTCGCGCTTGACGAGGTCCGCGCATGCCTTGTCCCAATAGGCGGGACGCACGACGACCTCCTCGCCATCCGCTTCGGACGCACGTGTCTTGCGGGCCGCGTCGGCGGCCGGCGGCGCGGCCGCCGGCTGCGCATGACCGTTCAGCGCGCCGTTCGGCACGGCGCGCGTCGCGTCCGCCTTCGCCGCCGGTACGCGCTTGGCTGCCGGACGCGCGGCGACCGGGGTCGCGCGCCTGACCGGCGCTTTTCTGGCCGTTGCCATCTTGCCTCCTACCTGACGGATCGGTCAGTGGAACGCACCGCGCTCATACGCGACGCCATTCGGTCGATCCGCCCGGTTTGTCTTCAAGTGCGATGCCGGCTTCGAGCAATTCCGCCCGGATCCGGTCCGCTTCGGCATAGTCCTTCGCTTGCTTCGCCGCGACGCGCGCGGCGATCTTCGCTTCGATCTCGTCGGCCGCGAGCCCGCCCGCCTGCGCGGCGCCGGACGCCTGCTGCAGGAACGCGCGCGGTTCGCGGCCCAGCAGGCCGAGCAGGCCCGCCAGCTGTTTCAGTTGCCGTGCGAGCGACGCGTCGCGCGTGCGGTTGACTTCACCCGCCAGCTCGAACAGCGTCGCCACCGCGACCGGCGTGTTGAAATCGTCGTTCATCGCGGCCGCGAAACGCTGTGCGTGCGGCTCGTTCCAGTCGAGCGCGAGCGTGTCGGGCTCGACGTCCTTCAGCGCGGTGTACAGACGCGTGAGCGATGCGCGCGCATCGTCGAGATGCACGTCGCTGTAATTGAGCGGCGAACGGTAATGCGTGCGCACGATGAAGAAGCGCATGACTTCCGCGTCGTAACGCTCGAGCACTTCCCGGATCGTGAAGAAGTTGCCGAGCGATTTCGACATCTTCTCGTTGTCGACCTGCACGAAGCCGTTGTGCATCCAGTAATTGACGAACGTCTCGCCGGTCGCACCCTCGCTCTGCGCGATCTCGTTCTCGTGGTGCGGGAATTGCAGATCCTGCCCGCCGCCGTGGATGTCGAAATGATTGCCGAGCAGCGAGCAGCCCATCGCCGAGCATTCGATGTGCCAGCCCGGACGGCCCATCCCGTACTTCGACGCCCACGACGCGCCTTCCGGATCTTCCGGCTTCGCGCGCTTCCACAGCACGAAGTCGAGCGGATCCTGCTTCGCATCGTTCGCGGCGACGCGCTCGCCCGCGCGGAGGTCGTCGAGCGACTTGCCCGACAGCTTCCCGTAGCTCGCGAACTTGCGCACCGAGTAATTGACGTCGCCATCGGCCGCCTGATACGCGTAGCCGTTCGTCTCGAGCGTCTCGATCATGCCGAGCATCTGCGCAATGAACTGCGTCGCGCGCGGCTCGATGTCGGGCCGCTGGATGCCGAGCGCGGCTTCATCCTCGTGCATCGCGCCGATGAAGCGGTCGGTCAGCGACTTGATCGTCTCGCCGTTCTCGACCGCGCGGCGGATGATCTTGTCGTCGATGTCGGTGATGTTGCGCACGTACGTGACCCGGTAGCCGATCGCACGCAGCCAGCGCTGGACGAGGTCGAACACGACCAGCATGCGCGCGTGGCCCACGTGACAATAGTCGTAGACGGTGATCCCGCATACGTACATCCGCACTTCGCCGGACTGGCGCGGCACGAAGACTTGCTTGTCACGCGCGAGCGTGTTGTAGATGCGCAGTGATTCCATAGAGATGAACCGTGAGCCGAAGGAAACCGCCCTGGCGAAGCTCGCCCAGCATGTGAAACGGACGGACCATCTGCTGCGGCGCCGGGCCGCGCGTCCTCGTTATCACATGGGGCGGTCAGGCTGCAAGCACAGCGGTGACGGCCACGAGAGGCTAAGAAAGACTGTCTGCCGCTCGCCGGAACGCGCAGACGTTTTGTTAGAATGGCTCGGAGTATAACATTCCGATTTACGCCTATGAAACCTCATCGCGGCCGCGCGCCGAGCGCTGCGACCCTCGTTGCGACCACCGTCATGGGCGTCGCGCTGACGCTTTTCGCGGCACCCGCGGCGCATGCGCAGAAAGCCCCGGCGGTCGCCGACGGCACGCCAGAAATCGACGCGTCGATCGCCGGCAAGCAGTGGAAGCAGGCGCTCGCGCAGCTCGACGCGCGCATCGCGTCGAACCCGCACGACGTGCAGGCGCAGTTCAAGCGCGGCACCGTGCTGGCCCGCCTGAACCGCGACGACGACGCGATCCAGCAGTTCGTCGCGATCGCGCAGGCGTACCCCGAGCTGCCCGAGCCGTACAACAACCTCGCGGCGCTCTACGCGAAGCACGGCCGCTATGACGAAGCGCGCACCGCGCTCGTCACCGCGACGCAGTCGAACCCGAGCTACACGCTCGCGTACGAGAACCTCGGCGATCTCTACCTGCGCCTCGCGGCCGAATCGTACAAGCGCGCGCAATCGCTCGGCCGCACGAGCGGCGCGACCGCGCAGCGCCTCGCCGATCTGCAGAAAATCGTGTCGCCGTCGAAAGCCGCGCCGAACGCGCGCGCGACGACGCCCGCCACGCGCGATTACACCGAGCGCGCCGCCGCGAACGTGAGCACCACCACGCTGCCGATGTCGCCGACGTTCCAGTTCAGCGGTCCGTCGGGCGCACTGGCGGCGCCGTACGTCGCGCCGTCGCGCTAAGCGGCGCGGCCTTCCTTCCCTCCCAACCTGAGGATCGCAATGAAACGTCTGTTGCTGGCGCTTGGCGGCGCCGCCCTTCTCGCGACCGCGCCCGCATTCGCGCAATCGGCCACCGCGCACCCCGTCGTGCAGCTGAAGACCTCGCAGGGCGACATCCGCGTCGAGCTCTACCCGGAGAAGGCGCCGAAGTCGGTCGCCAACTTCCTCGATTACGTGAAGGCCGGCCAGTACAACGGCACGATCTTCCATCGCGTGATCAAGGGCTTCATGATCCAGGGCGGCGGCTACAAGACCAACTTCGAGGAAAAGCCGACCCGCGCGCCGATCCCGCTGGAGAGCCGCAATGGTCTGAAGAACCTGACGGGCACGATCGCGATGGCCCGCACGAGCGACCCGAATTCGGCCACCGCGCAGTTCTTCATCAATACCGTCGACAACGGCGGCCTCGACTACCCGAACCCGGACGGCAACGGCTATGCGGTGTTCGGCAAGGTCGTGTCGGGTCTCGACGTCGTGAAGAAGATCGAAGGCGTGGCGACGACCTCGCGCGGCCCGATGCAGGACGTGCCGGCGCAACCGGTCGTGATCGAATCGGCGAGCATCGTCTCGAAGTAAGCACCTGCCGGCACGTCCGGCGCCTCACGCGGCCGCGTCGCACGACCGGCCGCGTGCCATTTAAACTGCCTCACCGAAGGAATTCATCATGGTTGAACTGCATACGAACCACGGCGTGATCAAGCTCGAGCTCGACGCCGCGAAGGCACCGAAGACGGTCGAGAACTTCCTGAACTACGTGAAGAAGGGCCATTACGACGGCACCGTGTTCCATCGCGTGATCAACGGCTTCATGATCCAGGGCGGCGGCTTCGAGCCGGGCCTGAAGCAGAAGCCGACCGACGCGCCGATCGACAACGAGGCGAACAACGGCCTGAAGAACGACAACTACACGATCGCGATGGCGCGCACGAACGATCCGCACTCGGCGACCGCCCAGTTCTTCATCAACGTGAACGACAACGACTTCCTGAACCACTCGTCGCCGACGCCGCAGGGCTGGGGCTACGCGGTGTTCGGCAAGGTCGTCGAAGGCCAGGACGTGGTCGACAAGATCAAGGGCGTCAAGACGGGCAACGCCGGCTTCCATCAGGACGTGCCGACCGACGACGTCGTGATCGAAAAGGCCGTGGTGGTCTGACGCACCCGCCGTTACGGAGGCACTTCGATGTTGCAGGAGAGTCCGCCGCGAAGCGTCTCCGCGGGCGTGCCGGGCGAGCGCGAGTACGCGCAAGCCGCACGCCCGTTCCTGTTTCTGTCCGATCTGCACCTGAGCGAGGCGATTCCGAAGACGGTCGCCGCGTTCGAGCATTTCGTCAAATACACCGCCGACAGCGCCGATTCGGTGTTCATCCTCGGCGACCTGTTCGAATACTGGATCGGCGACGACGTCCTCGACGACGATCCGTTCGCCGCACGCATCGCCGCGCTGATGCACACGTTCTCGGAACGCGGCATCGCGCTCTACGTGATGCACGGCAACCGCGATTTCCTGCTCGGCCGGCGCTTCATGAAGGCCGCCGGCGCGATGCTGCTGCCCGACCCTTCGCTGATCATGGCGTTCGGCCAGCGCATCGTGCTCGCGCACGGCGACGCGCAATGCACGGCCGACCGCGGCTACCAGGTGTTCCGTCGCTTCGCGCGCAACCGCGTCGCGCAATGGCTGTTTCTCGCGTGGCCGTTCCGGTGGCGCCGCGCGGTCGCGCAGCGCATGCGCTCGAACAGCGAAGCGGGCCGCATGCGCCCTGCGTCGGCCGTCTACGACGTCACGCAAGAAGGCGTGGCCGCGCTGTTCCGGAAGAGCCGCGCGAGCGTGATCATTCACGGCCACACGCACCGCCCCGCGCGCCACGCCGAGCCGGGCGGGATCCGCTGGGTGCTGCCCGACTGGGATCTCGATCACGGCACGCCGCGCGGCGGCTACCTGCGCGTCGACGCGGAAGGCATCCACGCGATGCCGCTCGACTGACGCCGCCGCTGCCGTCGCACTGACGGCAGCGACCGGCGTCGATCGCGTTCGTTACGTCTGGCGTTCGACCGTCTTGCCTTCGAGCACCGCCGACAGCCTGCGCAGGTCGAGGCGCGCCGCGTCGGCGCCCTGCAGCGTTTCCAGATGCGTGCCGAGCCGCTCGAGCGCCGCGACGATCTCGTCGACGCGGCGGCTTTCCTTCGCCGCGTGATCGATCAGACCGTGAATCGCGAGCGACATCGGATCGTCGGCGTTCGGCGTGATCCCGTATGCGCTGAACGCCGCACGCTCGGCCTGCGGCTTCGGCTGCGCCGGCATCACGATGCGCGCCGGGTTGCCCACCGCCGTGCCCCCCGCCGGCACCGGCTTGACGACCACCGCGTTCGAGCCGATCTTCGCGCCCGCGCCGACCGTGAAACCGCCGAGCACCTTCGCGCCGGCACCGACGATCACGCCGGCCTCGAGCGTCGGGTGGCGCTTCGCGCCGCGCGTGAGCGACGTACCGCCCAGCGTCACGCCCTGATAGATCGTGCAATCGTCGCCGATGATCGCCGTCTCGCCGATCACGACACCCATGCCGTGATCGATGAACACGCGCCGGCCGATCGTCGCGCCGGGATGGATCTCGATTCCGGTCAGGAACCGGCCGGCCTGCGACACGAACCGCGCGAGCCAGTAGCGTTTCGCGCGCCAGCATGCGTGCGCGAATCGGTGCAGCACGAGCGCGTGCAGCCCCGGATAACAGGTCAGCACTTCCCACGCACTGCGAGCGGCGGGATCCCGCTCGCGAATCGTTGCAACGTCTTCGCGCAGTCTCGTGAACATGATGTGGTCTGGGAAAAGGCCGGCGCGCATCGCCGGCAATGCCGGCCGTTATCGCACCGGGTCATTTGCTTATGATGTCCGGCGATTGTAGGGCCAGTCGCGCGCGGCCGCACGCGGCCGCGCGTTCACCCCGCCGTCGGCGCGGGTATTCGACCGGGACGCTTGCCGTGGCGGCGTTTGCAGGGTGGGTCGGTCGGAGAAATAGAAGCTTCGACGCTTCCGGTGGGTCGAAGCATGGCCCGCCACCGGATTCCCCGCGCCCGGCAATCGGAGCGTCGGCCGCTTACGCGTCGCCGCCCGGCTGGCCCGACTTCAGCAGGATGTGCTTCGCGATGCCGCGCACGATGTTGACCTCCTCGCGCTCGAGGCCGGTGCGCGCGAACAGGCGCCGCAGCCGCGGCATCAGCTTCTTCGGATTGCGCGGATCGAGGAAGTCGAGCGCGATCAATGCGTTCTCGAGGTGCACGTACATCCGCTCGATCTCGTCGCTCTGCGCGAGCGTGCCGGCTTCGGCCGGCGGCTGCGCCGACGGCTCGCTCGCCTGTTCGAGAAACGCGACACGCAACTCGTATGCGAGCACCTGCACGGCCTGCGCGAGGTTCAGCGAACTGTAGGCCGGGTTGGCCGGAATATGCGCGAGCGCGCTGCACTGGTCGACATGCTCGTTCGCGAGACCGGTGCGCTCGTTGCCGAACACGAGCGCGATGTCGCCCGCGCCGACCTGCGCGCTCGCCTGCGCGGCGGCCGCGCGCGGTGCAAGACGCGGCGGCCCGTATTCGCGCGTGCGCGCGGTCAGCGCGATCGACCAGTGAACGCCGGACAGCGCTTCGCCGAGCGTCGGCACGACATGCGCGGACGCGAGGACGTCGTCCGCGCCGCTGGCCATCGCGATCGCGTCGGGGTCGCGCTGCACGTGCGGCACGCGCGGCGCGACCAGCACGAGGCGCGAGAAGCCCATCGTCTTCAGCGCGCGGGCAGCCGCCCCGACGTTGCCGGGATGGCTCGGCTCGACGAGCACGAAGCGGGTGGACGTGAAGCCGCCGGACGGCGGCGCGGACGAGGCCGCGCCCGATTCGGACGGCGCGGCGGTGTTCTGCGGGGTTTCCACTACGATACGACTCGGTTCATCAGAATGGCCGTATGGTATCGCCATCGCCCGCGCAAACCCACTCGTCCGGACGGCCAGTGGGGGTTTCCCCGCATGCCGGTCGCCTGAAACCGCCGAAAATCGGGTAAAATCATGCCTTTACGCGTTGCGCCCGGCGCAGCGCGGGTCGTACCCCGCTCTTTGTCAATTCGCGTCTCACCTCGCCCCGGCACGCTTGCGCCGTTCCGGGCGGTTGTCCCACTTCGTGGCGGCCCGTGCCGCCGGCTACAGGATCCAGGCTCATGCATCCCATGCTCAACATTGCTGTCAAGGCTGCGCGCCGCGCCGGACAGATCATCAATCGCGCGTCCCTCGATCTCGACCTGATCGAGATCCGCAAGAAGCAGCAGAACGACTTCGTCACCGAAGTGGACAAGGCCGCCGAAGACGCGATCATCGAGACGCTGAAGACCGCCTACCCCGATCACGCGATCCTCGCGGAGGAATCGGGCGAATCGGAGAACGAATCCGAATTCAAGTGGATCATCGATCCGCTCGACGGCACGACCAACTTCATCCACGGCTTCCCGTACTACTGCGTCTCGATCGCGCTCGAGCACAAGGGCGTCGTCACGCAGGCCGTCGTCTACGATCCGAACAAGAACGACCTGTTCACGGCCACCCGCGGCCGCGGCGCGTACCTGAACGACCGCCGCATCCGCGTCGGCCGCCGCGACCGCCTGTCAGACGCGCTGGTCGGCACGGGCTTCCCGTTCCGCGAGAAGGACGGCCTCGACGCCTACGCGCGCCTCTTCACCGAAATGACGCAGGCCTGCACGGGCCTGCGCCGCCCGGGCGCGGCGGCGCTCGATCTCGCGAACGTCGCGGCCGGCCGCCTCGACGCGTTCTTCGAGCAAGGCATCAACGTGTGGGACATGGCGGCGGGCAGCCTGCTGATCACCGAGGCCGGCGGCCTCGTCGGCAACTACACGGGCGACGCCGATTTCCTGCATCGCCATGAAATCGTCGCCGCGAACCCGAAGATCTACGCACAGATGATCCCGATCCTGAACCGCTACAGCCGCGTGCATCCGGCAGCGGAGTAAGCCCGGGCCGCGCCCGCGTGGCGCGGCTTTCGCGCAAACCGCTCGCGCGGCATCGTCACGATGGCGCGCCGATCGTCTGGCGCACGGATAAATCTTCCGTGCACACGGATCGCTTCGTGCGCCTATCCTGAAGTTGCTCGCGCGGCGCGTGCGGGTCGGCGTATTGCCGCTCGCTCCGCTTCTGCCGCAACGACCGCGAATGGTTTGCGTCCGGCATGCGCGCGCGGCGAACGAGGCCGCCGGCATGCCGGCCCCGCCTGTATCAACACCGCCACGGCGCCGTGGCAATCGCATCCGAGTCCCCATGTTACGGCTAAGCGAAATCAAACTCCCCCTCGACCACCCCGAGAGCGCACTCGAGGCCGCGATTCGCGCGCGCCTCGCTGAGCTCGGCGTGGCGCCAGACGGGCTGCTCCGTTACACCGTGTTCCGCCGCGCGCACGACGCGCGCAAGCGTGCCGACATCAAGCTCACGTATATCGTCGACGTCGAAGTCAAGGACGAAGCGACCGCGCTCGAGCGGATCGCCGGCAAGCCGCATTGCGGCGTGACGCCCGACATGACGTACCACTTCGTCACCAAGGCGCCCGAACACGCCGATTTCCTGCGCCCGGTCGTCATCGGCATGGGCCCGTGCGGGCTGTTCGCGGGGCTGATCCTCGCGCAGATGGGGTTCCGTCCGATCATCCTCGAACGCGGCAAGGCCGTGCGCGAGCGCACCAAGGACACCTTCGGCCTGTGGCGCAAGAGCGTGCTCAATCCCGAATCCAACGTGCAGTTCGGCGAAGGCGGCGCGGGAACGTTTTCCGACGGCAAGCTGTACAGCCAGATCAAGGATCCGAACCACTATGGCCGCAAGGTGCTGGACGAATTCGTCAAGGCCGGCGCGCCCGACGACATCCTGTACCTGAGCCGCCCGCACATCGGCACGTTCCGCCTCGTCAGCATGGTGGAAAAAATGCGCGCGTCGATCCACGAACTCGGCGGCGAAGTGCGCTTCGAAACCCGTGTCGACGACATCGAAATCGACCAGGGCAAGGTGCGCGCGCTCAAGCTGTCGAACGGGGAAACGTTGCGGTGCGACCGCGTGGTGCTGGCCGTGGGCCACAGCGCGCGCGATACGTTCCAGATGCTGCACGACCGCGGCGTCTATATCGAAGCCAAGCCGTTCTCGCTCGGGTTCCGGATCGAGCATCCGCAAGGCGTGATCGATCGCAGCCGCTTCGGCAAGTTCGCGGGCCACAAGCAGCTCGGCGCGGCCGACTACAAGGTGGTCCACCACGCAAGCAACGGGCGCGCGGTCTACAGCTTCTGCATGTGCCCGGGCGGCACGGTGGTCGCCGCGACCTCGGAGCCCGGCCGCGTGGTCACCAACGGAATGAGCCAGTATTCCCGCGCCGAGCGCAATGCGAACGCGGGCATCGTCGTCGGCATCACGCCGGACGACTATCCGGGCGGCCCGCTCGCCGGCATCGCGTTCCAGCGTAAATGGGAAACGCGCGCGTTCGAACTCGGCGGCGGCGATTACCGCGCGCCCGGCCAGCTGGTCGGCGACTTCATCGCGGGCCGGCCGTCGACGTCGCTCGGTGCGGTGGAGCCGTCGTACAAGCCCGGCGTGACGCCGACCGATCTCAGTACCGCGCTGCCGGACTACGTGATCGAAGCGATCCGCGAAGCGCTGCCCGAGATCGACAAGAAGATCGCCGGCTTCGCGATGCACGATGCCGTGCTCACCGGCGTGGAGACGCGCACGTCGTCGCCGATCCGGATTCGGCGCAAGGACGACTACCAGAGCATGAACGTCGAAGGCCTGTATCCGGCCGGCGAAGGCGCCGGCTATGCCGGCGGCATCTATTCGGCGGCGATCGACGGTATCGAAGTCGCGCAAGCGGTCGCGCTCAGCCTGACGTCGGGGCACGCGTCCTGATTAGCGGCACGGGGTCGGCGCGCGCAGGCTCGCCAGCCGAGCGCCGCCGGGCCTGCCCCGCTCGTTGCAACGCTTCGGAAGGGCGAAAGACGCGCCGCCCACGGCCATGCGCCCTTCTTCGGTGCCTCGTGGCAAGCGCTCGCGAGCGACCGCGCGAATTCGGCTGCCACTGCACGACAGCGCCGGCAGTCGACCAAACGGCCAACTTCGCGCGTTCACGTCGATGCCACTGGTAAACTCGGGCAACCCAAGCAACAACTTCATGCCTGACCTATGACCACGCTGTCGCCCGAAGCCTTCGCAGGCCACACTCCAATGATGCAGCAGTACCTGCGCATCAAGGCCGATCATCCGGACACGCTCGTCTTCTACCGGATGGGCGACTTCTACGAGCTGTTCTTCGAGGATGCGGAAAAAGCGGCACGCCTGCTCGACCTGACCCTCACGCAGCGCGGCGCGTCGGCCGGCACGCCGATCAAGATGGCCGGCGTCCCGCATCACGCGGTCGAGCAATATCTGGCGAAGCTCGTGAAGATGGGCGAATCGGTCGCGATCTGCGAGCAGATCGGCGATCCGGCCACGTCGAAGGGCCCGGTGGAGCGCAAGGTCGTGCGCGTCGTCACGCCCGGCACGCTGACCGATGCCGCGCTGCTGTCCGACAAGAACGATGTCTACCTGCTCGCGATGTGCACCGGCCACAACAAGCGCGGCGTCGCGGTCAACATCGGCCTCGCGTGGCTGAACCTCGCGAGCGGCGCGCTGCGGCTCGCCGAAATCGAGCCCGAGCAGCTCGCCGCCGCGCTCGAACGCATCCGGCCGGCCGAAATCCTGACGCCTGACGGGGCAACCGACGCCATTCCCGCCGGCGCGGGCGCAACCAAGCGCGTGCCGGCCTGGCACTTCGACATCGCATCGGGCACGCAGCGTCTGTGCGACCAGCTCGACGTCGCGAGCCTCGACGGTTTCGGTGCGCATTCGCTGACGAGTGCGTGCGGCGCGGCCGGCGCGCTGCTGCTTTATGCCGCGGCCACGCAAGGCCAGCAACTGCGGCACGTGCGCAGCCTGAAGGTCGAGAACGAAACCGAATACATCGGGCTCGATCCGGCCACGCGCCGCAATCTCGAACTGACCGAGACGCTGCGCGGCACCGAGTCGCCCACGCTGTATTCGCTGCTCGACACCTGCTGCACGACGATGGGCAGCCGCCTGCTGCGTCACTGGCTGCATCATCCGCCGCGCGCATCGGTCGCCGCGCAGTCGCGCCAGCAGGCAATCGGCGCGCTGCTCGATGCGCCGGCCAGCGCGAGCCTCGATGCGCTGCGCAGCGCACTGCGCCAGATCGCCGACGTCGAACGGATCACCGGGCGGCTCGCGCTGCTGTCCGCGCGCCCGCGCGACCTGTCGAGCCTGCGCGACACGTTCGCCGCGCTGCCGGCGCTGCGCGAGCGCATCGGCGCGATCGTCGCGAACGCGGATGCGCTCGCGCGCGTCGACGCGGCGCTCGCGCCGCCCGCCGAATGCCTCGACCTGCTGACGAGCGCGATCGCCACCGAGCCGGCCGCGATGGTGCGCGACGGCGGCGTGATCGCGCGCGGCTACGATGCCGAGCTCGACGAGCTGCGCGACATTTCGGAGAACTGCGGGCAGTTCCTGATCGACCTCGAAGCGCGCGAGCGCGCGCGCACCGGCATCGCGAACCTGCGCGTCGAATACAACAAGGTGCACGGCTTCTACATCGAGGTCACGCGCGGCCAGACCGACAAGGTGCCCGACGACTACCGTCGCCGCCAGACGCTGAAGAACGCGGAGCGCTACATCACGCCGGAACTGAAGACCTTCGAGGATAAGGCGCTGTCCGCGCAGGAACGCGCATTGGCGCGCGAGCGCGCGCTGTACGACTCCGTGCTGCAGGCGCTGCTGCCGTTCATCCCCGAATGCCAGCGCGTCGCCTCGGCCCTCGCCGAGCTCGACCTGCTCGCCGCCTTCGCCGAACGTGCACGCGCGCTCGACTGGGTCGCGCCCACCTTCACCGACGAGATCGGCATCGAAATCGAACAGGGGCGCCATCCGGTCGTCGAAGCGCAGGTCGAGCAGTTCATCGCGAACGACTGCCGGTTCGGCCCCGAGCGCAAGCTGCTGTTGATCACCGGGCCGAACATGGGCGGTAAGTCGACGTTCATGCGGCAGACCGCGCTGATCGCGCTGATGGCGTACGTCGGCAGCTACGTACCGGCGAAGTCGGCGTGCTTCGGCCCGATCGACCGGATCTTCACGCGCATCGGCGCGGCCGACGATCTCGCAGGCGGCCGCTCGACCTTCATGGTCGAGATGACCGAGGCCGCGGCGATTCTCAACGACGCGACGCCGCAAAGCCTGGTGCTGATGGACGAGATCGGCCGCGGTACGTCGACCTTCGACGGCCTCGCGCTCGCCTGGGCCATCGCGCGCCACCTGCTGGCGCACAACGCGTGCTACACGCTGTTCGCGACGCACTACTTCGAGCTGACGCAACTGCCGGCCGAATTCCCGCAAGCGGCCAACGTCCATCTGTCGGCGGTCGAGCACGGCCACGGCATCGTGTTCCTGCACGCGGTCAACGAAGGCCCGGCGAACCAGAGCTACGGTCTTCAGGTCGCACAGCTCGCGGGCGTCCCGGCACCGGTGATCCGCGCCGCACGCAAGCACCTCGCGTATCTCGAACAGCAGTCGGCCTCCCAGCACACGCCGCAACTCGATCTCTTCAGCGCGCCGCCGGCGGCCGTCGACGATCTCGAATGCGCGGACGCACCGGCGCTGCCCGACACGCCGCACCCGGCGCTCGAAAAACTGCGCGACATCGATCCCGACGATCTCAAGCCGCGCGAGGCGCTCGACCTGCTGTACGAACTGCGCACGCTGGTCCGGTTGCACGATGCCGACGGGCACGCGTAAGCGCATTGCGCGGGGCCTGCCGGCCCGCGCCGCCGCCGCGCTCGTCGCGGCGGTTCTTGCGTTCGCGCAGGCCGGGGCGCTGGCCGCGCCGCCCAAGCGCAGCGCCGCGCCCTACTCGTTCGCGGTCGTGTCGGGCGTCATCAACGCCCCGGCGGACGAACCGGCCGCGCAGCGGCTGCTCGATGCGATCGCACGGGAGCGCAACCTCGCGTTCGTCGTCTATGCGGGCGATCTCAAAGGCTCGAAGGAAGCATGCCGCGACACGCTGTATTCGCAGCGCGGCGCGATCCTGGATTCGGCGCGCGTGCCGCTCGTGTTCATTCCCGGCCACGACGACTGGATCGCCTGCAACACGGCGGCGGGAGGCGGCTACGACCCGGTCGAGCGGCTCGATTTCCTGCGGCAGACGCTGCTCGCCGATTCCGCGCTGCCCGCCCCCCGTGCGCTGCAGATTACGCGGGAGAGCGAAGTCGCACGGTTCCGGCCGTATCGCGAGAACGCCCGCTGGATGCGCGACGACATCGTCTACGTCGCGCTCAACGTGCCGGCGCCGAACAACCATTATTTGACGGCGGGCGGCCGCAACGGCGAATTCGAGGACCGCGTGATCGCGAACAGCTTCTGGATCGACCACGCGGCCGAATATGCGAAGCGGCGCGAAGCGCGCGCGATGGTCGTGATTTTCGAAGGCGATCCGCAGTTCGAACGTTATGAACGCTCGGAGCGCTTCGCGTGGCTGCGCTTCAACCGGCCGCGCGTACGCGACGGCTTCCGCGAGCTGAAACGAACGCTCGTGAAGGCCGCGGGGGCGTTCCGGGGCCCGATACTGGTGGTGCACGCGAGCGGCGAACCGCTGGCGAACGGCTTTCTGATCGACCGTCCGCTGCATGGCGACGACGGTGAGCTGGTAGGAAACGTGACGCGCGTCGCGATCGGACCGCGCCATCCGGGGAATCAGTGGGTGAAGGTGAGCGTATCGCCGGCACGGCAGACGATCTTCAACGTGAGCCTGCAGGAAGTACCGAAGAATCTGCCGGTGCCGCCCACGCTGCCGCTCGTGCCGCGCGACGACGTGCCGCTGCCGCAGATGCCGGAAATCCCCGCGCTGCCGGCGCTGCCCGATGCGTCGTCGGTCGCGCCGCCGTTGCAGGGCGACGGCGCCGCACCGGGCGGCGCGTCGTGGCCGGCACCGCCCCCTGCATCGGGGCCGGCGCCGGGCCTGCCGGCAAGCTCAGTGCAGGGTGCGCCCTGACGGCGCTTCGCCGTCTTCGTCGTCGTCCTCGTCGAGGATCTCGAGCCCTTCCGCGCCATGCGCGTGCTCGTGCTCGATTTCGTCTTCGGTGGCTTCGCGCACGTCCTTCACGGTCAGCGCGAAACGCAGCGCCATGCCCGCCAGCGGGTGGTTGCCGTCGAGCACGACCTTGTCTTCGGCGATATCGGTGACCGTATAGATCAGCGAGTCGACTTCCTCGTCACCGTCTTCCGGCGTGCCTTCGAACTGCATGCCCACTTCGAGCGGCTCGGGAAAACGGTCGCGCGGCTCGATCTTCACGAGTTCGGGATCGTAGTCGCCGAACGCGTCCTGCGGCTCGAGCTGGATCTGCGCCTGGTAGCCAGCCTCGTGGCCGTCGAGCTGTTCCTCGATCTTGGGGAACGTGCCATCATAGCCGCCGTGCAGATAGACCATCGGCTCGTCGCTTTCCTCGATCAGGTTGCCCTGTGTGTCCGACAGCTTGTAAGTGACCGACACGACGGTGTTTTTTGCGATTTTCATCCAATTCTCCCAAATACAAGTCTCATTATACGATGCGCAACCGGTCTCAAGCCGAACCGCGGCAAGCCGCTGCCGCCCCGCTCGGCGCGCCGCCCCCCCCGATCTTCCCACGCCGCTGCTCGGCGGCCTTACGCCGGCGCAATTCATGCGCGGCTACTGGCAAAAGAAGAAGCCGCTGTTGATCCGCCAGGCGATTCCCGGCGTCGCGTCGCCGGTCACGCGCGATGCATTGTTCGAGCTCGCCGCCGACTATGACGCGGAATCGCGATTGATCACCCATTTTCGTAACAAGTGGCAACTGGCGCACGGCCCGTTCGAACCCGACGCGCTGCCCGCCGTTACGCGCAAATCCTGGACCCTGCTCGTGCAGGGGCTCGATCTGCACGTCGACGCGGCGCGCGCGCTGCTCGACCGCTTCCGCTTCATCCCCGACGCGCGGCTGGACGACCTGATGATCTCGTATGCGACGGACGGCGGCGGCGTCGGCCCGCATTTCGATTCGTATGACGTATTCCTGCTGCAGGTCGAGGGCCGGCGCCGCTGGCGGGTCGGCGCGCAGAAGGATCTGTCGCTGCAGCCGGACGTGCCGCTGAAGATTCTCGAAAACTTCGAGCCGAGCGACGAATGGGTGCTGGAGCCCGGCGACATGCTGTATTTGCCGCCGCACATCGCGCATGACGGCGTCGCCGAGGGCGAGTGCATGACCTGCTCGATCGGCTTCCGGGCCCCGTCCGCGGGCGAGCTGGGCGCCCAGTTCCTGTACTACCTCGCGGAGCGCGGCGGCCTGCGCGACGCGGGCGGCGACGATCTCTACCGCGATCCGAAGCAGCCGGCCGTCGATGCGCCCGCGCAACTGCCGCCGGCCATGGTCGATCGTGTCGCCGAGATCGTCGACGCGATCCGCTGGCGCAAGCGCGACGTCGCCGAATTCCTCGGCTGCTACCTGAGCGAGCCCAAATCGAACGTCGTTTTCGACCCGCCCGAGCGCCCGCTGTCCGAGGCGGCGTTCGTCACGCAGGCATCACGCCGTGGCGTGCGTCTCGACAGAAGGGCCGCATTGATGTATAACGCGCGCTCGTACTTCATTAATGGCGAGGAAGGACCACTCGAGCAAGCCGATGAATGGCTGCCCGAACTGGCCAATCAACGCCAGATGGAGGCGAAACGGTTTGTAACACTATCCCGGGTTCCCTCGATGACAGCCTTGTTGCACGAGTGGTATCGTGCGGGCTGGATACGGGTCGGATGCCGGAATTAGTGTGAGTCGCCCCGTATGCCCGTACAGATCAAATTCTGTATGGGAAAGACAACGTATTGACCCCGCATTTGTCGACGGTCGATAGGAAAGTGCATATAATTTCCGCCCAAGCCGTAGGGAAGATTCACGCTCTAAGAAGTGCATCTCCACCAGCGGCCCAGGTCGGTGTTGGAGCACATTACCGGTATTGTTTCGCGCTGTTGCTTACCTTTAACCATAAAAGGACGTGATCATGAAGAAATCCCTCCTCGTAGCTTCCCTGTTGGCTGCTGTTGCACTGGCTGCTTGCAACAAGAGCGCTGATCAAGCTGCTTCGTCGGCTGCAAGCGACGCGGCTGCTGCTGCTTCGTCGGCTGCTTCGGCAGTTGCTGGTGCTGCGAGCGACGCTTCGGCTGCTGCTTCGTCGGCAACGGCTGCTGCGAGCGACGCTGCTGCTGCAGTGGCGTCGGCTGCTTCGGCAGCGACGGCTGCTCCGGCTTCGGGCGCAAGCCAGTAAGCCTTCAGCGTCAGCTGAAAAAAAACCGGCCCGAGGGCCGGTTTTTTTACGTCTGCCGCTTTCGAATCGAGCGCCCGGCAGTCGCTTCGGGCCGCCGCGGCGGCCCCGCCCTGCTCATCCGAGCGTCAGCCAGTCGAAGCCCGCGTCCTGCGAGGCCACGATCACGTCTTCCCCGTCCGTCCCGAGCACGCCGCCAAACGCCTGGCGGGCCAGTTCCGGCAGATTGTTCTGCTGGCTCAGATGGGCCGCGACCAGGTGCTGGAGACGGCTGCGTTCGAGCGACGCGAGGATGTCGGCCGCCGCGTCGTTGCTCAGGTGGCCGTGGTTGCCGCCGATCCGCGCCTTCAGCGACTGCGGATAGCGGCTGGCGGCCAGCATCGCGGTATCGTGGTTGGATTCGAGGACGAGCGCGTCACAGCCGCTCAAAACGGCCGTGATGTGCGGCGTGGCCATCCCGACGTCCGTCAGCACGCCGAGCCGGCGGCTTCCGTCCATGAACACGAACTGGAGCGGTTCCCGCGCATCGTGGGGAACCGTATAGGGCATCACGGCCAGATCGCGTATCGCGGCCGTCTCGTCGCCCCACAGCACGTGCAGATCGACATCGGCCTCGTCCGCGCCGACCGCGCGCGCGGTGCCCCAGCTCATGTAGAGCGGCAGCGACGCGCGGCGCGCGAGCGTCAGCGCACTGCCGACGTGGTCGCTGTGTTCGTGGGTAATGAGGATCGCATCGAGATCGGCGATGCAGAGATTCAGTCGGCCGAGCCGGCGCTCGACCTCCTTGGCGGAAAAGCCGCAGTCGAGCAGCACGCGGGTGGTCGTCGTGCCGCTCGAGGCCTCGACGACCAGCGCGTTGCCTTCGCTGCCGCTTCCGAGGCTGGCGAATCGCACGCGTTCAGTTCAGTTGCGCGTGCAGCAGCGAGATGATCCGCTGCGCGTCCGACGAGTTGTCGATCTGGCCATTCGCGCCGATCACCGCGACCTGCGTGCCGCCGGTGCCTTGCGCGCGCACGTTGACGAGGAACTCCTTGCCCGGCTTCGCCGCCGACGGGCCGCCGTAGAACAGCTTGCCGAACAGGCCGTCACGCTTGAGCTCTTCCATCGAATTCGCATAGCGCACGGTGTACACGCCCTTCTCGCGGTCGCGATTGTCGACCGTGAAGTTGGTCCGGTCGAGCGCGAGGCCCACGCGCAGCCACGCGCGATCGAACGACTCGGCCAGTTGCAGCGTCGCCGCGCCGCCGCTCGTGTCGCTGACCTGCGCCGGCGCCGTCGCGGGGCGCGCATCGGTCAGCAACTGCTTTGCCTGCGCGTCGGTCAGGCCGAACTTCTGCATCAGCTTCGACAGGAACACGGCTTCGAGCACCGGGTTGCGCGGCCGCTCTTCCCAGCGCGACGACGTGCCGCCCTGCGGGCCGACCATCATTTCTTCCATCGCACTGTGCGTGATCGAGATGTCGGTGTTGCCGTCGGACGTGCGGTTCACGAGCGTGCGGAAGCGGTCGCGCGTACCCGACGAATACGCGAAATCGATGACCTTGCCGATCGTGCGGCGGAACCAGTCGTCCGGAATGTTCGCGCGGTTCTCGGCCCAGTCGGTGGCCATGATGCCCGTCGACGGCGCATCGGTCTTCAGCGAGAAGCCGTTCTCCTGCCAGAACTCCTTCAGGATCGGCCACAGCTGCTCGGGCGTGCGGCCGTCGACGACGAGCCAGCGGCGGTCGCCGTCGCGCTCGATGTGCATGCCGAGCGGATCCTGCGCGCTCGGAATGCCGTCGGTCGCGTTGCCGGCCTTCGTCGTGGCCCGCGGCGGCAGCGTGCCGAGCCCGGCGTTGGTCGGCGGCGCGACGAACTGCTGCGTCGTCGGCACCGGCTTCAGGTCGCTCGGCACCGCGAGCGGCGGCGCCGAACCGGTGTTCTTGTAGTTGACCCGATCGGGGGCCAGGTAATCGTTCAGCGTATCGCAGCCAGCGAGCGCGCCCAGCGCCAGCGCCACCACCGACAACTGGATGGCGCGAGAGGAAAAGGCGAAACGTTTCATGAAATCCTTCGTCTTGCTAGAACGCTCGTCAGGAGCGGCGCCGGACGGAGCCGGCCGGTGCGGGTTGATCAGGGGTCGAGCCGGCGGCCGCAGGACGCGGCCGCCTTGCCATCAGAGAACGCCGGCCTCGACGAGGGCCGAACGCACGGCATCGTGGCAGCGCTCGTCGAGCGCCGTGAGCGGCAGCCGGATACCGCCCTGCATCTTGCCCATCGCCTGCAGCGCCCACTTCACCGGGATCGGGTTCGCTTCGATGAACAGGTTCTTGTGCAGCGACAGCAGCTTCATGTGCAGCGTGCGGGCCGTCTGCACGTCGCCGGCCAGCGCCGCGCGGCACAGCTCGCTCATCGCGCGCGGCGCGACGTTCGCGGTCACCGAGATGTTGCCGTGGCCGCCGAGCAGCATCAGCGCGATCGCGGTCGGATCGTCGCCGCTGTAGATCGCGAAATGCTTCGGCGCGGCCTTGATCAGGTGCGCGGCGCGATCGATGTTGCCGGTCGCTTCCTTCACGCCGATGATGCCGGGGACTTCCGCGAGGCGCAGCGTCGTCTCGTGCGCCATGTCCGCGACCGTCCGGCCCGGCACGTTGTACAGGATCACCGGCAGGTCGACCGCTTCGGCGATCGTCCGGAAGTGGCGGTACATGCCTTCCTGCGTCGGCTTGTTGTAGTACGGCACGACCTGCAGCGTCGCGTCCGCGCCGACGGCCTTCGCGTGCTTCGTCAGCTCGATCGCCTCGGCGGTCGAATTGCCGCCCGCGCCCGCGATGATCGGGATGCGTTTCGCCGCATGCTCGACCGCAGTGCGGATCATCAGGATGTGCTCTTCGACGTTGAGCGTTGCCGACTCGCCGCTCGTACCGACGACGACGAGCGCATCGGTGCCTTCCGCGATGTGCCAGTCGATCAGTTTGCGAAACGCCGGCAGGTCGAGACTGCCGTCTTCGAGCATCGGGGTGACGATCGCGGGGATGCTGCCGCGGATTTGAATGCCGTCTTGGGTGCCGTTAGCCATGAAACGCGATTGATTGTGTACCGGTAAACGTTGAGATTGTAGCGGATTAGCCGGGCAGTTCGTAACGTGGAATTCCCGCCCCCGCCTTCGGGGTCGCGCCCTCGCGCACCGCGCAAAGACGCTGGACGAACGCCTCGCGCGGCGCGGCGACGAAACCGTCCTCGTATGCGACCACCCGCAGGCGCCCGCGCACGGCGTCCAGCAACTCGCCCGGGGCGAGCAGGAACGCGGGGTTGGACGGCTTCCCGACCGTTTCGTTTCCTTGCGCGAAGGTTTCGTAGACCAGCACACCGCCCGGCGCCACGGCATCGAATAGATGGGGCCAGAGCGGGCGATGCAGATAGTTCGTGACGATCACGGCCGCGAACCGCTCGTCGGCCGGCAGCGGCCATGGCGCGCCTTCGAGATCGGCCGCGCGGGCGTCGACGCCGGCAATCGCGCGCAACGCGGCCAGTGCGACCGGATCGCGGTCGAGCGCGACGACCGGATGGCCGCGCGACGCGAACCAGCGTGCATGGCGGCCGCCGCCGGCGGCAACGTCGAGCACCGCACCGCCGGCCGGCACGAGCCGCGCCCATTGCGCGACCCAGCGCGACGGCCCGGCCTGGCCGACGTGGCCGCCCGCGGCGGCGATGACGGATTCGCTCATGCGCCGGATCAGTTGTACGACAGGCCCATCGCGTCGCGCACGTCGCGCATCGTTTCCGTCGCGTACTTGCGCGCCTTGTCGCAACCGTCCGCGACGATCGCACGCAGCAGCGACGGGTCGTCCATGTACTTCTGCGCGCGCTCGAGCATCGGCTGCTGTTCGCGCAGGATGCCCTCGACGACCGGCTGCTTGCAGTCGAGACAGCCGATGCCCGCCGAGCGGCAGCCCTTCTGCACCCACTCGTGCGTCGCTTCGTCCGTGTAGACCTGGTGAAGCTGCCACACCGGGCACTTGTCGGGATCGCCCGGATCGGTGCGGCGCACGCGCGCGGGATCGGTCGGCATCGTGCGGACCTTCTTCGTGATCGTCTCGGCGTCTTCGCGCAGGCCGATCGTGTTGCCGTACGACTTCGACATCTTCTGCCCGTCGAGGCCCGGCATCCGCGACGCCTCGGTCAGCAGCGCCTGCGGCTCGACCAGGATGATCTTGCGCGCGCCTTCGAGATAGCCGAACAGGCGCTCGCGGTCGCTCATCGACAGGCTTTGCGATTCCTGCAGCATCGCGCGCGCCTGTTCGAGCGCCTCGTCGTCGCCTTCCTGCTGATACGCGTTGCGCAGCTCGTGATAGAGCTTCGCGCGCTTGCCGCCGAGCTTCTTCGCGGCTTCGAGCGCCTTCTCCTCGAAACCGGGCTCGCGGCCGTACAGGTAGTTGAAGCGGCGCGCGATCTCGCGCGTCATCTCGACGTGCGGCACCTGATCCTCGCCGACCGGCACGAGCGAGCCGCGATACAGCAGGATGTCGGCGGCCATCAGCACCGGGTAGCCGAGGAAGCCGTAGGTGGACAGGTCCTTGTCCTTCAGCTTCTCCATCTGCTCCTTGTAGGTCGGCACGCGTTCGAGCCAGCCGAGCGGCGTGCTCATGCCGAGCAGCAGCGCGAGTTCCGCGTGCTCGGGCACCTTGCTCTGGATGAACAGCGTCGCCTGCGCCGGATCGATGCCGGACGCGAGCCAGTCGATCAGCACGTCCCATACGTTCTTCTCGATGACCTCGGGCGTCTCGTAGTGCGTCGTCAGCGCATGCCAGTCGACGACGCAGAAGAAGCACGGGTACTCGGACTGCAGCTTCACCCAGTTTTTCAGCACGCCGTGGTAATGACCGAGGTGCAGCGATCCGGTGGGTCGCATGCCGGAGAAAATACGTTCTGGGAACATGATTGTCGTTAGAAAAGCGAGGCGAAGGGAGACAGGATGGCGCTCAGCACGGCATAGCCGACATTGACGAGCGGACGCAGCCAGAAGTTCGTCAGCACGCCCGTCGTGACGAGCACGAGGACGATGATGAAACCGTACGGCTCGATGCGCGACAGCGCGATCGATTGCCGGGTCGGCAGCAGCGCCGCCAGGATGCGGCCGCCGTCGAGCGGCGGCAGCGGAAACAGGTTCAGCACGCCGAGCACGAGGTTCGCGCTGACGCCGGCCAACGCCATGCGCGTGAAGAACGGCTCGTCGACGCCGACGGCCGGCAGCACGAGGGTCAGCACGCCCCAGACGAGCGCCTGCACGAAGTTGCAGGCCGGGCCCGCGAGGGCAACCCACAGGCTGCCCCAGCGCGGATTGCGCAGGTTGCCGAACGACACCGGCACCGGCTTCGCATAGCCGAACAGGAACGCGCCGCCGGTGAGGAAGTACATCGCGAGCGGAATGGCGATCGTGCCGAGCGGATCGATGTGACGCATCGGATTGAACGACACGCGCCCCATCGCGTAGGCGGTATTGTCGCCGAGCAGACGCGCGGCATAGCCATGCGCGGCCTCGTGCAGCGTGATCGCGAAGATCACGGGTAGCGCGTAGACGGCGATGGTCTGTATCAGGGAAGCATCCATATCGCGTTATTGTAACAAGCGCACTCGCGCAAAAATGGCACGGCGCGTCATGCGGCCGAGAGCCCGAAGGGTTCGAGGGAGCCGCGCCCCGCGCGGATGAGTTCGGGCGCATCGCCGGTCAGGTCGATCACCGTCGACGGCTCGCGCGGGCACGCGCCGCCGTCGATCACGAGGTCGATCTGTTTCTCGAGCCGCGTGCGGATTTCCTCGGGATCGTTCAGCGGTTCGTCGTCCGGCGGCAGGATCAGCGTCGTGCCGAGCAGCGGCTGGCCGAGCGACTCCAGCAGCGCGAGCGTGATCGCGTGATCGGGCACGCGCAGCCCGATCGTCTTGCGCGACGGGTGCGACAGCCGGCGCGGCACTTCCTTCGTCGCCTGCAGGATGAACACGTACGGGCCCGGCGTCACCGACTTGATCTGCCGGTACTGGCGGTTGTCGACCATCGCGAAATTGGCGAGCTCCGACAGGTCGCGCACGAGCAGCGACAGATGCTGCTTTTCGTCGAGGCCGCGAATCCGGCGCACGCGCTCGACCGCGTCCTTGTCGTCGAGATGGCACGCGAGCGCATAGCTCGAATCGGTGGGCATCGCGATCACGCCGCCCTTGCTGACGATCTCCACCGCCTGCTTGATCAGGCGCGGCTGCGGATTATCCGGATGAATCCTGAAGAACTGGGACATGGGGACACGTAAAGAGGGAGAAGTCGGATGCGCGCAACGGCGGCGACACGGGCGGCCCGAAGCCGCCCGGCGTCAGAGCCAGCGCTCCCAGACCGGCGTCAGGTCGGGCGGCAGCGGCGGCAGGCTGCCGAGCTCGATGCGGCCCTCGCCCGGCGCATGGAAATCCGAGCCGCGCGATACTTCGAAGCCGAAGCGGCGCGCGACGTCCGCGTATTCGCGGTACTGGTCGAGCGTGTGGCTGCCCGTGATGACCTCGATCGCGCGGCCGCCGAGATCGATGAACTCGCCGAAGAACGCGTCGAATTCGACCGGCGTATAGCGATAGCGGCCCGGATGCGCGACCACCGCTTCGCCGCCTGCCGCGCGGATCCAGCCGACCGCGTCGGACAGCGACGCCCAGCGATGCGGGACGAAGCCGGGCTTGCCGTCGCCCAGCAGGCGGTCGAACACGTCGGACGTCGACTCGGCATGGCCGTTTTCGACGAGAAAGCGGGCGAAGTGCGTGCGCGAGATCAGGTCGGGATTGGACACGTATTTCAGCGCGCCTTCGTAGGCGCCGGGAATGCCGAGCGTCGCGAGCTGCTCCGCGATCGCCAGCGCGCGCCGCGCGGCCGTGGCGCGTGCGGTACAGGCCATCGACCAGCGCCGGATGGGCGGGATCGATGTTCAGACCGACGATGTGCACGGTGCGCGACGCCCACGTGACCGAAATCTCGACGCCGCTCAGGTAGCGCATGCCGAGCGCTTCCGCCTCGCTGCGCGCCGCCGCCTGGCCGCCGATCTCGTCGTGGTCGGTCAGCGCCCACAGGGTCACGCCGCCCGCATGCGCGCGGCGCGCGACGTCGGCAGGCGACAGCAACCCGTCGGAAACATTGGAATGGCAGTGGAGATCGGCGTTCATTATCAGCATCGCAGGTAAGGCCTCATTCTACTGCAACGCCGCAATTGCGCCGCCCGCGTGCCCTGCCGCCGGCGCCACGCGCCTACGCGCAGAACGCCTCGATCAGCGCCGCGATCTGCTCGGGCTGGTCGTGATGCACCATGTGGCCGGCATCCTCGACGAGCTTCTCGCGCCAGTCGGGGAACGCATTGAAGCGCGCCTTGAATTCGGGCAGCGGGATGTCGCCGGCAAGGTGCGCGAGCGTCGGCGAATTGACGGCCTCGACGTGCAGCACCTTCGCACGCACCTGCTTCCAGATCGCCATGACTTCGTCGAGCCGGTACAACAGCGGGCCCGGCATCTTGTGCGCCGGGTCCGCCAGCAGATGGTAGAGGCCGTCGTCGCCGCGTTTCGACCAGTGGGCGGCCAGAAACGCGGCGCGGCGCGGGTCGAGCCTCGGATTGGTCTTGATCAGGCGCGCCGCCACGTCGTCGAGCGAGGCGTACGGCCGCAGCGCGGGCGGCTCGCGCAGTTCGTCGAGCCACCCGCGCAGCCGGCGCGGCGCCTGGTCGGCTCGCGCCGGCGCGAGCCCGAAACCTTCGAGGTCGACGACGCGCCGCACGCGTTCCGGCCGCGCGCCGGCATACAGGCACACGACGTTCGCGCCCATGCTGTGTCCGACCAGGTTGATCTCGCCGGTCGGTGCGTAGCGGTCGACGAGCGCATCGAGGTCGCCCAGGTATTCGTGGAACCAGTAGTGACCGCCGCCCTGCCTCGCGACCGGCCAGTCGGACAGCCCGAAGCCGCGCGCGTCGGGCGCGATCACCTGCCAGTCGCCCGCGAGCGCATCGACGACGAACTGGAACGACGCCGCGACGTCCATCCAGCCGTGCAGCATGAACAGCGTCGGCGCGTCGGGCCGGCCCCAGCGCCGCACATGCAGCCGGACGCCGCGCACCGTGACGAAATCGGAAACAGAACTCGAGGCACTCATCGCAGCCGCCAAAAAAAAGAATGGTCGTTCGATTATAGCGGCGACGCCCCGGTTCCGGCGGTCGGCAATCGAGGTGCCGCTCTAGCGGCGAGGTCGTTCGAGGGCCGGCCGGCAGACACCATCGGCGAGACGCGCGAGCCGGCCCACGACCACCCGGACGCGGCCGAACGCGATCCGGCTAATGCGCGGGGCGCCCGTCCGCCGCGTCCTGCGCGGCCAGTTCGTCGAGTTCGGCCTGCTCGAAGCCGGCATCGCGCCGCGCATCGAAATTGAACGGGCCACGCAGCCGCGGCGCGTGGTACTGCTCGGCGAGCTGCCGATAGGTCGGCACGGGGTCGCGCCCGGCTGCGTCGCACAGATGGCGGAACCAGCGGTTGCCGATCGCGACATGGCCGATTTCGTCGCGCAGGATCACGTCGAGGATCGCGGCCGACGCATCGTCGCCCGCCTGCACGAGTCGCGCGCGGATCGGCGGCGACGCGTCGAGCCCGCGGGCCTCGAGCGTGCGCGGCACGAGCGCCATGCGCGCCAGCACGTCGCCCTTGGTCCGCTCGCACATCTCCCACAGCCCGTTGTGCGCGGGAAAATCGCCGTATGCATGCCCGAATGCCGCGAGACGATCGGACAGCAGCGTGAAGTGATAGGCCTCCTCGGCCGCGACCTTCAGCCAGTCCGCGTAGAACGCGTCGGGCATGCCCGCGAAGCGCCAGACCGCGTCGAGCGCCAGGTTGATCGCATTGAATTCGATATGGGCCAGCGCGTGCAGCAGCACGGCGCGCCCTTCGGGCGATCGCATGCTGCGCCGCTGCAACTCGCGCGGCTCGACGAGCGGCGGCCGCGCCGGGCGCCCGGGCAGATCGGCCGGTTCGCGCAGTTGAAGCAACGGCACGATCGCGGCCTGCCCGGCCCGCAGCGCATCGTGCAGCGCGCGTACCTGCGCGGCTTTCGCCGCCGGCTCGGCAGCTCGCAGCGCATCGAGCGCCACGCTGCGCACGCAGGCGGGCGCCGTGCCGAAAGAAGAAGACGCGATGCTCATAAACAGGGACACCTTGCGTACGCGGCGTGGGAGCACAGGCACGCGACGGTTTACAATATGCGTTTGTTCCGCGGCGCCAGGCGCCGGGCAAACCGGACGCGCCATTCTACCGGCGCCCGTCATCGAAGATCACCAAGGAGACTCCGTGACGATCTACAAGCTGGGCGATACGGCCCCGACGATCCACGAAAGCGTATTCGTCGCCGATACGGCGGCCATCATCGGCAAGGTCGTGCTCGAGGAAAACGCGAGCGTATGGTTCGGCGCGACGATTCGCGGCGACAACGAGACGATTGCGGTCGGCGCCGGCAGCAACGTCCAGGAAGGCGCCGTTTTGCATACCGACCCGGGGTTTCCGCTGACGATTGCCGAGAACGTGACGATCGGGCACCAGGCGATGCTGCATGGCTGCACGATCGGCGAAGGTTCGCTGATCGGGATTCAGGCGGTGGTCTTGAATGGCGCGGTCATCGGCCGCAACTGTCTGGTTGGTGCCGGCGCGGTCGTGACGGAAGGCAAGACGTTCCCGGACAACTCGCTGATCCTCGGCGCACCGGCGAAAGTCGTGCGCGAGCTGTCGGCCGAAGACATCGCGCGGCTGCGCGCAAACGCGAAGACGTATGTCGAGCGGCGCGCGCATTTCAAGGAGCAACTCGTGCGGATCGGGTGATTCGCACGGATTTCAAGGAAGAAGAGTGAGCGACCAGTTACAGAAATTCATGTTCAATGCGGCGCCCGTGCGCGGCGAGATCGTTTCGCTGCGCAACACGTGGCAGGAGGTGCTCGCCCGCCGCGACTACCCTGCCCCCGTGCGCACGGTGCTCGGCGAGATGATGGCCGCGTGCGCGCTGCTGTCGGCGAACCTGAAATTTCACGGCACCCTGATCATGCAGATCTTCGGCGACGGGCCGGTCCAGATGCTGGTCGTCCAGTGCGGGTCCGATCTGTCGATGCGTGCGACCGCGAAGTTCTCGGGTGACGCCGCGCAGACGATCGGCGACGACACGCGCTTCGCGTCGCTCGTCAACGCGAGCGGCCACGGCCGCTGCGTGATCACGCTCGACCCGGCCGACAAGCTGCCGGGTCAGCAGCCGTATCAGGGCATCGTGCCGCTGAACGGCGTCGACGGCCCGCTCGAATCGGTGTCGCAGGTGCTCGAGCAGTACATGCGCCACTCGGAACAGCTCGACACGCGGCTGTGGCTCGCCGCCGATCGCGACCGCGCGGTCGGCATGCTGCTGCAGAAGCTGCCGGGCGACGGCGGCATCGTGCCGCGCAACGCCGAAACCGATATCGACACGTGGGAACGCGTGTGCACGCTCGGCGGCACGCTGTCCGCGAAGGAACTGCTCGAGGTCGAACCGGAAGTGGTGTTCCGGCGGCTGTTCTGGCAGGAAAACGTCCAGCACTTCGAACCGGCCAGCACGCGCTTCCAGTGCTCGTGTTCGCGCGAGAAGGTCGGTGCGATGCTGCGCATGCTCGGTCGTGAAGAAGTCGACAGCGTGATCGTCGAGCGCGGCCACGTCGAGATCCACTGCGAATTCTGCAACCAGCGCTATGAATTCGATCCGGTCGACGTCGCGCAACTGTTCGCGGCGCCCGGTGTCGAAACCGGTATCGCGCCCGCGACCGACCAGCGTCACTGAGCCGCGCGTGGGCCGAGCGCCCGTGCCCGCCACCGGCGTGGCACGGGCGCATAATGACGCACGAGCGCCGCATGCGCGGCTCAGGCGCCGGAGGTTCGGCCTTCGGCACAAGCCGCTTTCCACGGTCGGCGCACCGCAGGAGAAACACATGAATCGCCGCCCCTTTTGCGCCATCCGCACCATCGTCCTGACGAGCATGGCCGCCGGCACGCTCGCGCTTGCCGGCTGCGCGATGCCGCCGCCGACTTCCACGATCCTGAGCCGCCTGCCCGAACCGGGCGCGTCGGGTGGTCAGCCGCCCGTGCTGTCGAGCGCCGAACGCAAGCGCTACGACGAGATCGATCGGCAAGTCCTGCGCGAGCAGAACAGCGCGATGGCGGCGGAAGCGGCCGCGCGCGCGTGGGCTTATTACTCGCCGCCGCCCGTGACGGTCTACGGCGGATATTACAGCGGCGGATGGGGCAATCGCTGGGGCTCGGGCATCAGCTACGGGTACCCGGGCTGGTGGTGGTGAGCAGGCATCGCCCGATCGATTGACGACTGCCAGGAAATAAAAAAGCGCGGTATTTCCCGCGCTTTTTCAATGGGTTCGAGGTATCGCGCTCAGTGATGCGCGGCCTTGCCCTTGTCGCCGCCATGATGCCGCGACGGCTTCGCGATCGACTGCGGATTCGGCACGACCCGCACGGGCGCCGCCGAGACGGTACCGCGCGTCGACGTATTCGCCGGCGTGTTGTTCGTCGGCCCCGCAGGCGCGTTCGGCGATACGAACTGCACGAATACTTCGCCGTCCTTGACCATGCCCATCTCGTAGCGCGCACGCTCCTCGATCGCCGCGGTGCCGCTCTGCAGATCCTGCACTTCGCCGGCGGTGCGCTCGTTGCGCAGCTTCTCGTCCGCGTTCTTCCGGAGCTGGTCGTCGAGCTGCTGACGCAATTCATGCACCCGCAGCCAGCCGCCGCGTCCCCACCATAGGGGGTACTGAATGAGCGCCAGCAAGGCAATCAGGACGACAGTGACAAGCCGCATGTAAGAGACGCAGATATAAGAAGCGCCGCTCCGCGCACAGGCACAGAGCGGCGTCGAGATGACGAACCCGATAGTAGCGCGTTAGCGCAGGTTATAGAAAGCCGATTTACCCGGGTAGCTCGCGATGTCGCCGAGGTCTTCCTCGATGCGCAGCAGCTGGTTGTACTTCGAGATACGGTCGCTGCGCGACAGCGAACCCGTCTTGATCTGACCGGCATTCAGGCCGACCGCGATGTCCGCGATCGTCGAATCTTCGGTTTCGCCCGAGCGATGCGAGATCACGGCCGTGTAGCCCGCGCGCTTCGCCATTTCGATCGCCGCGAACGTTTCGGTCAGCGTACCAATCTGGTTGATCTTGATCAGGATCGAGTTCGCGATGCCCTTCTCGATGCCTTCCTTCAGGATGCGCGTGTTCGTGACGAAGAGATCGTCGCCAACGAGCTGCACCTTCTTGCCGAGGCGGTCGGTCAGCAGCTTCCAGCCGTCCCAGTCGCTTTCGTGCATGCCGTCCTCGATCGACACGATCGGGAACTTGTCGGCGAGCGTCGCGAGGTAGTCGGTGAATTCGGCCGACGACAGTTGCAGGCCTTCGCCCGCGAGCTGGTACTTGCCGTCGTGGTAGAACTCGGACGCCGCGCAGTCGAGCGCGAGCAGCACGTCTTCGCCCGCACGGTAGCCGGCCTTCTCGATCGCCTGCAGGATCGTCGACAGGCACTCGTCGTTGCTGCCGAAGTTCGGCGCGAAACCGCCTTCGTCGCCGACCGCCGTGCTCATGCCGCGGTCGCTGAGGATCTTCTTCAGCGCGTGGAACACTTCGGCGCCGCAACGCAGCGCTTCACGGAACGTCGGCTGGCTGACCGGGACGATCATGAATTCCTGGATGTCCAGGCTGTTGTTCGCGTGCGCGCCGCCGTTGACGATGTTCATCATCGGCACCGGCAGTTGCATCGCGCCCGAGCCGCCGAAGTAGCGGTACAGCGGCAGGCCGGCCTCTTCGGCGGCGGCCTTCGCGACGGCCATCGACACGGCCAGCATCGCGTTCGCGCCGAGGCGCGACTTGTTGTCGGTGCCGTCCAGCTCGAGCAGCGTCTTGTCGAGGAACGCCTGTTCCGACGCGTCGAGGCCCATGATGGCTTCGGAGATTTCGGTGTTGATGTGCTCGACCGCCTTCAGTACGCCCTTGCCGTTGTAGCGGCCGGCTTCGCCGTCGCGCAGCTCGATCGCTTCACGCGAGCCGGTGGACGCGCCCGACGGCACCGCCGCGCGGCCCATCGTGCCCGATTCGAGCAGCACGTCGCATTCGACGGTGGGGTTGCCGCGCGAATCCAGAATCTCGCGGCCGATGATATCTACGATTGCACTCATGGGTTTCCTCTGAGAATGACGATGGATTCTTCAAACTGCGACGGCGTGCGTGCCGGAACCGCTTTCGCTACAGACGCGCGAAGCCGTCGCAAGGTTCATTCGATCTTTAATTGAAATCGTTTTCCAGGAACGGATGGCGCTTCACCGCCTGGTCGAGCGTGACGAGGGTCTCCAGCAGCGCGCTCATCCGATTCAGCGGCACCGCATTCGGGCCGTCCGATTTCGCCTCGGCCGGATTCGGGTGCGTTTCCATGAAGAGGCCCGCGACGCCCGTCGCGACCGCGGCACGGGCGAGCACCGGCACGAATTCGCGCTGGCCGCCCGAGCTCGTGCCCTGCCCGCCCGGCAGTTGCACCGAGTGGGTCGCATCGAACACGACCGGCGCGTTCGTCTCGCGCATGATCGCGAGCGAACGCATGTCCGACACGAGGTTGTTGTAGCCGAACGAGACGCCGCGCTCGCACGCCATGAAGCGGTCTTCCGACAGCCCTGCTTCACGCGCCGCGTCGCGCGCCTTGTCGATCACGTTCTTCATGTCGTGCGGCGCGAGGAACTGGCCCTTCTTGATGTTCACGGGCTTGCCCGAGCGCGCGCACGCATGGATGAAATCGGTCTGGCGGCACAGGAACGCCGGCGTCTGCAGCACGTCGACGACCGACGCGACCTGCTCGATCTCGTCGATCGAATGCACGTCGGTCAGCACCGGCAGGCCGAGCTGGCGCTTCACCTCGCCGAGGATCCGCAGCCCCTCGTCCATTCCGAGGCCGCGAAACGACTTGCCCGAGCTGCGGTTCGCCTTGTCGTAGGACGACTTGTAGATGAACGGAACGTTCAGCTTCTCGCAGATTTCCTTCAGGCGGCCGGCCGTGTCGATCGTCATTTGCTCCGATTCGACGACGCAGGTACCCGCGATCAGGAAGAACGGCTGGTCGAGACCGACCTCGAAATCGCACAGCTTCATGCTTGCACTCCGCGCGCTTGCTTGTTGGCGAGCGCGGCTTCGACGAACGACTTGAACAGCGGATGACCGTCACGCGGCGTGGACGTGAATTCCGGGTGGAACTGGACGCCGACGAACCACGGGTGCATCGAACGCGGCAGCTCCATCATCTCCGGCAGATCCTCGCTCGGGGTACGGGCGCTGATGATAAGGCCGCCGGCTTCGAGCTGGGGCACGAAGCGGTTATTGACTTCATAACGGTGGCGATGGCGCTCGTTCACGTCCTTGCCGTAGATTTCCTCGGCCATCGTGCCCGGCTTGATCGGGCAGCGCTGCGAACCCAGACGCATCGTGCCGCCGAGGTCGGATTCCTCGGTGCGCGTCTCGACCTTGCCTTCGCGGTCGTACCATTCGGTGATCAGCGCGACCACGCGCTCGGGCGTGTCCGGATCGAATTCCGTGCTGTTCGCCTGCTTCAGGCCGACGACGTCGCGCGCGAATTCGATCACCGCGAGCTGCATGCCGAGACAGATGCCGAGATACGGCACCTTCGACTCGCGCGCGTAGCGAACCGCGGCGATCTTGCCTTCCGTGCCGCGACGGCCGAAACCGCCCGGCACCAGCACGGCGTCGAGATGCTTGAGGCTGTCGACGCCGTTCGTCTCGAGCTCTTCCGAGTCGATGTATTCGATGTTGACCTTGGTCGACGTGTGGATCGACGCATGGCGCAGCGCCTCGATCAGCGACTTGTACGACTCGGTCAGGTCGACGTACTTGCCGACCATGCCGATCGTCACTTCGTGCTGCGGGTTCTCGAGCTTTTCGACGAGCGTCGACCACATGCTCAGGTCGGCGTCCTTCGGCGACAGCTTCAGCTCCTCGCAGATGATCCGGTCGAGGCCCTGGTCGTGCAGCATCTGCGGAATCTTGTAGATGCTGTCGGCGTCCCACACCGAGATCACGGCGTCTTCCGGCACGTTCGAGAACATCGAGATCTTCTTCGATTCGTCGTCGGGAATGCGGCGGTCGGCACGGCACAGCAGCACGTGCGGCAGGATGCCGATCTCGCGCAGCTTCTGCACGCTGTGCTGGGTCGGCTTCGTCTTCAGCTCGCCGGCCGTCGCGACGTACGGCACGAGCGTCAGGTGCACGAAGCATGCGCTGTTGCGGCCGAGGCGCAGGCTCATCTGGCGTGCGGCCTCGAGGAACGGCAGCGACTCGATGTCGCCGACCGTGCCTCCGATCTCGACGATCGCGACGTCCGGCTCGCCGCAGGTGGCCGATGCCGCCCCGCGCTCGATGAACGCCTGGATTTCGTTCGTGATGTGCGGAATGACCTGCACGGTCTTGCCGAGATAGTCGCCGCGGCGTTCCTTGCGGATCACCGATTCGTAGATCTGGCCGGTCGTGAAGTTGTTGGCCTTGCGCATCTTCGTGCTGATGAAGCGCTCATAGTGGCCGAGGTCGAGGTCGGTCTCCGCTCCGTCTTCCGTCACGAACACTTCGCCGTGCTGGAACGGGCTCATCGTGCCGGGGTCGACGTTGATGTAGGGATCGAGCTTGAGGAGGGTGACTTTCAGACCGCGCGATTCGAGGATCGCGGCGAGAGAGGCGGCGGCAATACCCTTGCCGAGGGAAGAAACTACGCCGCCGGTGACGAAAACATATTTGGTCATCGCTGGATGCTCGCGGGAAAAACGGATTATACCGTAAAGCCCGCCCTTTTCTCAGCAATTGACGCGATGATCGCGCCCTTTCGTACCGCCCCGCGCGGCGGTGCGCGCCAGCGCGAACCGGCCGGCCGGTGGCGCCACGCGCATGCGCCGGCGGGCGCTCGGCGCACGGAACGAAACGTCAGGCGCGCTTCGCGAGCGGCGCGCCGGCCTGCGAAATGCCGCCCGAAACGCCGTCCTCTTCCGCCTTCAGCGAATTCAGCATCCGCTGCAATGCGCGGGCGGTCTCGATCGGCCGCTCCATCGGGAACAGATGACTGCCTTCCAGCCATTCGATGCGCCCGCGCGTCGCACGGCGCGTCGCGTCGAGCCCGACCTGCCGCACCTCGCGCGAGCGCGTGCCGGCGAGAAAGCCGAGCGGCACCGGCGCGCCGTGCGCGAGCCGCGGGCCGAGCGTGTGCGGCAGCGTCCGGTAGATCAGGTATTCGACCTGCCGGTCGAACGCGAGCGCGCGTGCGCCGTCGGGGCCGGCCTGCGGGATGCCGTAGTCGATATAGTCGGCGAGCATCCGTTCGTCCCAGCGCGCGAACGCGGGCTTCTCGCGGAAGTGCCGCCAGACTTCGTCGCGGCTCATCCAGCGCGTGCGCCGGTTGCGCGTCGCCGCGGCCGGCGACAGCCGCTCGTCGAGCCCCGCCCACTGGCTCGCGCGCAACGCGCCGGCACGCCAGCCCGCGATGATCGGCGAATCGATCATCACGACGCCGCGCACCCACTGCGGCTTCTTCAGCGCGGCCATCAGCGACAGGTAGCCGCCGAGCGAATGGCCGACGAGCCAGACCGGGCGCTCGTAGCGGCTGCCGATATCGTCGAGCAGTTGTTCGACGAGATGCGGCCAGTCGCGCGTCACCGGGTAGCGGCGGTCGTGGCCGATCCGTTCGATGTAGCGCAGCTCGTAGTCGTCGGCGAGTTCGGCGAAGATCGTCCGGTACGTCGACGCCGGGAAGCCGTTCGCGTGCGAGAAGTGGAGGATGTCCTTCAAATGCCGGTGTCTCCTTTGTCGACGAGAGTTAGCGCTTTAGCGCCTACTCTCGTCCCATGCTTCGCGGTCGACGGGAGGGGGTGCGTCAGCGCTTGTGCCATTCCCATGCGTCATATTTCTGTCGGAACCGGGCTTCGGCACGGCACGCCGGCCCCGGGCCGCCCGTCCCGATACGCCGGCCGTCGCCACGCTTACCGGTCCATCCAGTACCGGCGCCGTTCGTCGCGATAGCGCGCGAATGCGAACCCGCCGCCGGCCGGCGCGACGTCGAACCGCACGGCGCCGTCGCGATCGGTGCGCGGCAGCGGAATCCCGCGCGCCTCGTAGCGGGCGAGCACGGTCCGGTGCGGATGCCCGAAACGATTGCGATAGCCTACAGGAAATACCGCGACGCGCGGCCCGACCGAATCGAGGAAAGGCTCGACCGACGACGTGCGGCTGCCGTGATGCGGAACGACCAGGATCTGCGCGGGCAGCGCATCGCGCGCATCGGCCACCAGCCGGCGCTCGGCGGCCGCCTCGATGTCGCCCGTCAACAGGGCCGACGTGCCGCCCGCGTCGATGCGCAGTACGCACGATTGCCCGTTCGACGAACCCGTGCCCACCCCGTCCGGCGGCCACAGCATCGTAAAGACGACGCCGTCCCAGGTCCAGCGCTGCCCGGCCGCGCACGGCAGCCGATCGGCCACGCCGGCCGCCTGCGCCTCGCGCCACAACCGGTGCCGCGGCGCGATGCCGGCCAGCAGCTGGCGCACGTCGGTCGCCGCATAGACGGCCGAAGCACCGCCTGCATGATCGGCATCCGCATGACTGAGCACGAGCGAATCGATCGCCGCGATGCCGCGCGCCCGCAACGCCGGCGCGACGATCCGCGTACCGGCATGCGTCGATTCCGCGCCGGGCCCCGCATCGAACAGCAAGGTCCGCCGCGCGGTTTCGACCAGCACCGCCGCGCCCTGCCCGACGTCGAGCACGGTCAGCCGGAAGCCGCCCGCCGGCGGCGCGTCGGGCGCCGGCGCGACGAGCGGCAGCCACGTGAGCGGCGCCGCCCAGCGCAACGGCCAGCCGCGCGGCATCAGCGCCCACGCGACGCCCACGCATGCCAGCGCCAGTACCGGCCACTCGGGCATGCGCAGCCAGAGCACGCCGGCCGGCCAGTCGGCCAAGTGCCCGAGCAGCGTCATCATCGGTGCGAGCGCCGCATGGGCGAGCATGAACGCACCGGCATCGAACGGCGCCGGCAACGCGATGCCGGCCAGCACGACGGGCGTGACGACCGAGCTGACCCACGGAATCGCGAACGCATTGCCGAACGGGCCCGACAGGGAAACCTGCGCGAACCATGCGGCGGTAAGCGGCGCGAGACCGATCGTCACCGCGTACTGCACGCGCGTGGCCTCGGCGATGCGGCGCCGGCAGCGCGTCGCCCACTCGCGCAATCGCCTGCGCAAGTCGGCCGTGCGGCTTTCCGCGCCCGTTTCGTCGTTCTCGTCGATCCCGTCGTTCTCATCGAGTTCCCGCACCGCGCGCCAGCCGGCGACGGCCAGCAGGATCACGGCGACCGCGCCGAACGACAGCCAGAACCCGGCCGACAGCACGGCCCACGGATCGGCGAGCAGCACGCCGCCGAGCGCCGCACACAGCACCGCGGAAGTCGGCACGCTGCGGCCGGCCAGATACGCGATGCCGCCGCCCGCGATCATCCACCACGCGCGCTGTGCCGGTACGTTGAAGCCGGCGAGCGCGGCATAGCCCGCCGCGGCCGCCAGCGCGGCGAGCGCGGCCGCGTACGGCGCCGGCAACACGAGCGTCGCGGCCCGCGCGCGCCAGCGCACGCGGCGCCAGACCAGCGAGACGAGCCAGCCGGCAATCGCGCCGACCAGCCCGACATGGAGACCCGAAATCGCGACCAGATGGCTCGTGCCCGTATTGCGCAGGACGCGCCAGTCGTCGTCGCCGATGCCCGACTGGTCGCCGATCGCCAACGCGGCGACGATGCCGCGGTGCGCCGCATCGGTGCCGAGCACCTCGCCGATGCGTGCCCGCAGCGCGTCGCGCACCCGGTCGATCGATGCGCGCCATCCCGCCGCGCGCGCATCGAGCAATACGGCCCGACGCGGCGCGCTGACATAGCCGATCGCGCGAATGCCTGCCGCGAGCCACGTCGCCTCGCTGTCGCGCACGCCGGGATTGGCCTCGGCATGCGGACGCTTGAGACGCACGACGAAACGCCAGCGCTGGGCCGCCCGCAAATCGGGAAGCGCATCGCGTGTCGCGGGTGCGCCGTATGCGCGCCACGACAAGCGGATCAATGGCGGAAAACGGGCGAGCCCCGCATCGTTCGATTCGACCGCGAACAGCAGCCGCGCCCCCGTCTCGTCGACGACCGGCAATCCGCGGATCACACCCGTGACGACGATGTCGCGCCCTTCCCACTCCGGCGGGAGGCTGTCGTCGAGCCGCCACTCGGCCCGCGCGGCCGCATAGCCGAACCCCGCGACGCAGGCCGCGAACACACACAGCATCCAGCCGCATGCCACGACCGTACGCGTGCGCCGTCGACGCATGCACCACGCGCCCAGCGCCGCGCAGCCCGCGAGCACGGCTGCTCCGACCGTCCATGCGATCGCCCCCGGCAACGCCGCCTGCCGCTGCAGCACGACGACGCCGAGCGCGAACGCGATCCACCACACGCGCATTCCGCCTCCTCGTCGACCCGGCGCCAGCCCTGCCCGGGCGGCGCCTTCCGGCAACGATTATGCGGACGAAAGTGCGAGTCGCGGCAGCGCGGCGAGCGCGTTAGCCGAAGTGCATACGGCCAGTTCGCCAGTATCGAGCCCGCGCAATTCGGCGAGCACGCCGCCGATGCGCGGCACCTGGTCGGGTGTGTTGCGGGATTTGTATGCCCATTCGGGCGCGATGTCGGGCGCGTCGGTTTCGACGACGAGCGCGTCGAGCGGCAACTCGGTGGCGAGCCGGCGGATCTGCCGCGCGCGCGTGAAGGTCACGTTGCCGCCGAAGCCGAGATGCAGGCCTTGCGCCAGATACGCTTCGGCCTGCTGGAAACTGCCGTTGAACGCATGCGCGATGCCGCGCCGCACGCCGAAACGGCGCAGCCCGGCCAGCACGCGGTCCTGCGACTTGCGCACGTGACACAGCACCGGCAAGTCGAATTCCCGCGCGAGCCTGAGCTGGCCCTGGTAGAAGAACTGTTGGCGCTCTTCATCGAGCCCCGGCACGAAATAATCGAGCCCGATCTCGCCGATCGCGACGAAACGCGGATCGTCGAGACTCGCCTCGATCTCCATGCGCAGCCGGTCGAGATCCGCGTCGCGCGCCTGCGGCGTATACATCGGATGGATGCCGAGCGCGTACGCCGCGCCGGGCGTGCGCTGCGCGAGTTCGCGCACCGTCGTGAAGTTGTCGCGCCCGATGCTCGGAATCACGACGCGCGACACGCCGGCCGCGCGCGCGGCGTGCGCGACCGCGTCGCGGTCGGCGTCGAATTCGGCGGCATCGAGATGGCAATGCGTGTCGATCCACATGGCAGCGGTCCTGCGCCGTTGCGCCGTTGCGCCGTGCCGCGGCGAGCCGGCACGGCCAATGGCGTGGCTTTTTTACACCGGCAGCGCCGGCTCCTCGTGCAACACGCCGTCGCGCAGCCGCATGATGCGGTCGCAGCGCGCGGCGAGATCGGGGTCGTGCGTGACGATCACGAAACTCGTTTCGAGCGTCTCGGACAGTTCGAGCATCAGGTTGAACACCGTGTCGGCCGTCGTGCCGTCGAGGTTGCCGGTCGGCTCGTCGGCGAGCACGCACGCGGGCTTCGTGACCAGCGCACGCGCAATCGCGACGCGCTGCCGTTCGCCGCCCGACAACTCGCCCGGCCGGTGCTTCGCACGCGGGCCGAGACCGACGCGTTCGAGCATCGCCTGTGCCTGCCCGCGTGCGTCCTCGGTCGTCATCCGGCGGATGCGCAGCGGCATCGCGACGTTGTCGAGCGCCGTGAACTCGGGCAGCAGGTGATGGAACTGGTAGACGAAGCCAAGCGCGCGGTTGCGCAACTCGTTGCGCTCGCGCTCGGCGAGCTGCGTAAACGGCTTGCCGAGCAGCGACACTTCGCCGGCGCTCGGCTCGTCGAGCCCGCCCAGCACGTGCAGCAGCGTGCTCTTGCCGGAGCCCGACGCCCCGACGACCGCGAGCTTCTCGCCGCGCCGCACCGTCAGCTCGGTGTTGTTGAGCACCTGCACGTTGAAGCCGCCCTGCACGAACGCCTTCGTGATCCCGCGCGCCTGAAGCACGTATTCCTGCATACCTGCCGAATCCTGTCCGTTGTGTTGTTGTCGTGAATCCGCGAATGCGGCCGCGCGGTCATTCATAGCGGAGCGCCTCCGCCGGCTTCACCTTCGCGCCGCGCCAGCTTGGATAAAGCGTCGCGACGGCCGACAGCGCGAACGCGATCAGCCCGATCCGGATCACGTCGCTCGCGACGAGTTCGGACGGCAGCTCGCTGATGAAGTACACCGACGGCGGCAGGAACTGCACGCCGAACAGGTGCTCGATCATCGGAATCAGCCACGGGATGCTCCACGCGATCAGGCAGCCGAGCGCGACGCCGGACGCGGTGCCGACGAAGCCGATCGTCACGCCCTGCACGACGAAGATCTTCATGATCGACCCCGGCTGCGCGCCGAGCGTGCGCAGGATCGCGATGTCCGCCTGCTTGTTGGTCACCGTCATCACGAGCGACGACACGAGGTTGAACGCGGCCACCGCGATGATCAGCGTGAGGATGATGAACATCATCCGCTTCTCGATCTGCACGGCCGAGAACCACGTCTTGTTCTGCTGCGTCCAGTCGCGGATGTACAGGCTGCCCGACAGCGTATGCGACAGCTCGAGCGCGACCTGCGGCGCCTTCTGCATGTCGGTGAGCCGCAGCCGCACGCCGGTCGGCGCGCTCATCCGGAACAGCGCCTCGGCGTCGCGGATGTTGATCATCGCGAGCGTGCTGTCGTATTCGTAGTGGCCGGACTCGAACACGCCGACGACCGTGAACTGCTTGAGCCGCGGCATCATGCCGGCCGGCGTGATCGAGCCTTCGGGCGCGACCAGCGTGATCTTGTCGCCGACCGTCACGCCGAGGTTGCCGGCGAGCGCGTCGCCGAGCACGATGCCGAACTGGCCGGGCACGAGCGCGGCCAGTTGCCCCGCCTTCATGTCCTTGCCGATGTCCGACACCTGCGGTTCGAGCGACGGCTCGACGCCGCGCAGCATCACCCCGCTCACCGCGTCCTGGCGCGTGAGCAGCGCCTGCGCGTCGACGTACGGCGCGGCGCCGATCACCGACGGATTGCGGCGCGCTTCCTGCGCGGTCAGTTGCCAGTCGGGCATCGAACCCGTCGGCGAGAACACCTCGACGTGCGCGAGCACCGACAGCATGCGGTCGCGCACCTCCTTCTGGAAGCCGTTCATCACCGACAGCACGACGATCAGCGCCGCGACGCCGAGCGCGATCCCGAGCATCGATACGAGTGCGATGAAGGAAATGAAGCCGTTGCCGGTCGTGCGTTTGCCGGCGCGCGTGTAGCGCCAGCCGATCTGCCATTCGTACGGAAGTTTCAAGCGAATCCTTTCTGCTGGTTACGGCGGACAGGTGCGCGGCGGCCGGACCGCCGCCGGGTCGTGGCCGGTAGCGGCCGGCCCCCGGCACGGTCGAAAAACGGCCGCCGGACGCGAACGGGCCGTCAGCCGGCCCGATCACGCGCGCAGTTTGCCATACAATGCGCACCATCATGCACGACCGACGCCTCCATTTTCTCGTTCCGTTCGCGCTGCCGTCGGCGGCCGATGCGGCCTCGTCCCTGCACACGCTGGACAGCCCCGCGCTTCAAAAGTTGCTCGCCCGCGCAAGCCTCGTCGAGCGCGTGGCCGGCGAGGACTTCCAGCGCACGCTGCCGCACGAGCGCTGGCTGGCAAGCCGGTTCGGCGCCACGCAGGGCAACGCCGCGGACGAGGCGCCGCTCGCGCCCTACATGCTGCTGGCCGACGGCGGCGACCCCGGCACGCACGCGTGGGCATGCGTCGAGCCCGTGCACGTCGAAATCGCGCACGATCACCTGGTGCTCGTCGATCCGGCCGCCCTCGCGCTCGACGACGGCGACGCGGCCGCGCTGCTCGCGGTCGCGCGGCCGCTGATCGAGGAGCTCGGCGTGCGGCTCGAAGCGCCGAACCCGGCGCGCTGGTACCTGTCGAGCGACCAGCTCGCGCGCCTCGCCGGCGCCGCGCCGCTGCGCGCCAGCGGCCGCAACATCGAGATCTGGCTGCCGCACGAGGCCCATACGGGCGAGCGCTCGCGGATGTGGATGAAACTGCAGAACGAAGTGCAGATGGCGTGGTTCCAGCATCCGGTCAACGAAGCCCGCGAGGCGCGCGGCCTGCCGGCCGTCAATTCGATCTGGTTCCATGCGCAGGGCACGCTGAAGCCGGTCGGCAAGCCGTTCGCGCGCGTGCTGTCCGCATCGCCCGCCGCGCTCGGCCTCGCGCGCGCCGCGCACACCGAAGCCGGCCGCCCGCCCGCGACGTTCGGCGCGCTGCCCGCCGCCGACGGCGCGACGCTCGTCGATCTGCCGGCGCTGACCACCCCGTTCATCGAGCAGGACTGGGCGCGCTGGCACGACGGCCTCGCCGCGCTCGAGCGCGACTGGTTCGCGCCGGCGCTCGCCGCGCTGCACAACGGCGAGCTGGCGAGCGTCGATTTCACGCTGTGCGGCGACACGAGCTCCGTGACGCTGCACGCGACGCGCGGCGACCTGCGCAAGTTCTGGCGCCGCCGCGCGCTCGCCTCCCTGTTCGAATGACCAGCCACCCCGTATGACCCGGATCGTTACCCGCCCCGTCGCGCCCGCCGACGCCGAAGTGCTCGCGCGCCACGGCCTGCACCCCGTCCTCGCGCGCCTGTACGCGTCGCGCGGCGTGCAGTCGCCCGCCGACATCGAGACCGCGCTCGCGCGCCTCGTTCCGCCCACCGAGCTGAAAGGCTGCGCCGAGGCGGCAACGCTGCTCGCCGACGCGATTGCCGACAAGCGGCGCCTGCTCGTCGTCGCCGACTACGACTGCGACGGCGCGACTGCCTGCGCGGTCGCGGTGCGCGGCCTGCGGATGTTCGGCGCGCAGATCGACTACCTGGTGCCGAACCGCTTCGAATACGGCTACGGCCTCACGCCGGAGATCGTCGAACTCGCGGCCGCGCGCAAGCCCGACCTGCTGATCACCGTCGACAACGGGATCGCGAGCGTCGCCGGCGTCGAAGCCGCGAACGCGCGCGGCATCGACGTGCTCGTGACCGACCACCACCTGCCCGGCGACGCGCTGCCCGCCGCGCGCGCGATCGTCAACCCGAACCAGCCCGGCTGCGCGTTCCCGAGCAAGCACCTCGCCGGCGTCGGCGTGATGTTCTACGTGCTGCTCGCGCTGCGCGCCGAGCTGCGCCGCCGCGGCGCGTTCGCGAGCAAGGAAGCCGAGCCGCGTCTCGACGGCCTGCTCGACCTCGTCGCGCTCGGCACCGTCGCCGACGTCGTGCGGCTCGACGGCAACAACCGCGTGCTCGTGGCGCAGGGCCTGCAGCGCATCCGCAACGGCCGCATGCAGCCGGGCGTCGCCGCGCTGTTCCGCGCCGCCGCGCGCGAAGCGCGCACCGCGTCGGGCTTCGATCTCGGCTTCGGCCTCGGTCCACGCCTGAACGCGGCCGGCCGGCTGTCCGACATGTCGCTCGGCATCGAGTGCCTGATCACCGACGACATCGGCCGCGCGTGGGATCTCGCGCAGCAGCTCGACGTGATGAACCGCGAACGTCGCGAGATCGAGGCCGGCATGCAGCAGCAGGCGCTCGCCGATCTCGCCGACGTCGATCCGGCCGACGCGTGCACGATCACGCTGTTCAATCCCGCGTGGCACCAGGGCGTGATCGGCATCGTCGCCGGCCGGCTCAAGGAGAAATTCCACCGTCCGTCGTTCACGTTCGCGCACGCCAACGACGAAGGCCGGCGCGTCAAGGGTTCCGGCCGGTCGATCGCGGGCTTCCACCTGCGCGACGCGCTCGATCTCGTGTCGAAACGCGAACCGGACCTGATCGTCGCGTTCGGCGGCCATGCGATGGCGGCCGGCCTCACGCTCGACACCGAAAACGTGCCGCGCTTCGCGGCCGCGTTCGAGGCCGTCGCGCGCGAATGGCTGTCCGACGACGCGCTGGCCCGCGTGATCGAGACCGACGGCGAGCTCGAGGATGCGTACTTCACGCCGCAGTTCGTCGGCCTGCTCGACGAAGCCGTGTGGGGGCAAGGGTTTCCGGCCCCGCTTTTCTCGGGCGAATTCGACGTCGTGTCGCAGTCGCTCGTGAAGGAAAAGCACCTGAAGCTGCAGCTCGCGCGCGGCCGCCAGCGCTTCAACGCGATCTGGTTCAACCATACCGAGCCGCTGCCGGCGCGCGCTGGTCGCGTACCGGCTCGTCGCCGATACGTGGAACGGCGTCACGCGCGTGCAGCTGGTCGTCGAACACGCGGCCGGCTGAGCCGGCGACCGTCCCGCGACGCGCCGCCGCACGCTCGCGCGCCGCGTTGGACGGGCCCTCCATGCATGCGCGAGCACCGTTTGCGTCACCGGGCAAGTTTGCCGATCGGCTATAATTCCGCTTTTTTACGAAGCCGGAACAGCGAACGATCATGGAAGCGGAACGTCTCAACGCGATCGAAAGCTCCCTGCTCGACCTGCGCAATCGCGCGGGCGAGCTTCGGGGGTATCTTTGACTACGACGCCAAAGCTGCGCGTCTGACCGAAGTCAACAAGGCACTCGAAGACCCGAACGTCTGGAACGATTCGAAGAACGCCCAGGCGCTCGGCCGCGAGAAGAAACTGCTCGAAGGCGTCGTCATGACGCTCACCGCGCTCGATAGCGACCTGCGCGACGCGCTCGACCTGTTCGAGCTGGCACGCGAGGAAGGCGACGAGGACACGCTTCTCGCGTCGGAAGAAGACGCCGCGAAGCTCGAGGCGCGCGTCGGCGACATCGAGTTCCGCCGGATGTTCTCGAACCCGGCCGATCCGAACAACTGCTTCATCGACATCCAGGCCGGCGCCGGCGGGACCGAGGCGTGCGACTGGGCGTCGATGCTGCTGCGCCAGTACCTGCGCTACTGCGAACGCAAGGGCTTCAAGGCCGAAGTGCTCGAAGAGTCCGACGGCGACGTCGCCGGCATCAAGAACGCGACGGTCAAGGTCACGGGCGAATACGCGTACGGCTTCCTGCGCACCGAAACGGGCATCCACCGCCTCGTGCGCAAGTCGCCGTTCGACTCGTCGGGCGGCCGCCATACGTCGTTCTCGTCGGTGTTCGTCTATCCGGAAATCGACGACTCGATCGAAGTCGAGATCAACCCGGCCGACCTGCGCATCGACACGTACCGTGCATCGGGCGCGGGCGGCCAGCACATCAACAAGACCGACTCCGCGGTGCGGATCACGCACATGCCGACCGGCATCGTCGTGCAGTGCCAGAACGACCGCTCGCAGCACCGCAACCGAGCGGAAGCGATGGCGATGCTGAAGTCGCGCCTGTACGAAGTCGAAATGCGCAAGCGCCAGGCCGAACAGGACAAGCTCGAATCGAGCAAGACCGATGTGGGCTGGGGCCACCAGATCCGCTCGTACGTGCTCGACCAGAGCCGCGTGAAGGATCTGCGTACGAACGTCGAAATGAGCAACACGCGTGCGGTGCTCGACGGCGACCTCGACGACTTCATCAGCGCGAGCCTCAAACAGGGCGTGTAAGCGCCGCGGCGCGGCCTGCCCCGCGCCGCCCTTTCCGTTTGCGTTGCCGCCCCCCACTCCGAATTCCGACCATCATGACCGAACCGACCCAAACGCAGCCCGCCGTCACGGCGGACGAAAACCAGATCATCGCCGAGCGCCGCGAGAAGCTGCGCGCGTTGCGCGAGCAAGGCGTCGCCTATCCGAACGACTTCCGGCCCGAGCACCACGCAGCCGACCTGCAGGCGAAATTCGCCGATTCGGACAAGGCCGCGCTCGAAGCGAACCCGGTCGAGGTGTCGGTGGCCGGCCGCATGATGCTCAAGCGCGTGATGGGCAAGGCGAGCTTCGCGACGGTGCAGGACGGCTCGGGCCAGATCCAGTTCTTCGTGACGCCGAACGACGTCGGCGCCGACACCTACGACGCGTTCAAGAAGTGGGACCTCGGCGACATCGTCGCCGCGCGCGGCGTGCTGTTCCGCACCAACAAGGGCGAGCTGTCGGTCCAGTGCAAGGAGCTGCGCCTGCTGTCGAAGGCGCTGCGTCCGCTGCCGGACAAGTTCCACGGCCTGTCCGACCAGGAAATGCGCTACCGCCAGCGCTACGTCGACCTGATCGTCACGCCGGAAACGCGCGACACGTTCCGCGCCCGCACGAAGACGATCGCGTCGATCCGCAAGTTCATGGACAACGCCGACTTCATGGAAGTCGAGACGCCGATGCTGCACCCGATCCCGGGCGGCGCGGCCGCGAAGCCGTTCGTCACGCATCACAATGCGCTCGACATGCAGATGTTCCTGCGCATCGCGCCGGAGCTGTACCTGAAGCGCCTGATCGTCGGCGGCTTCGAACGCGTGTTCGAGATCAACCGCAATTTCCGGAATGAAGGCGTGTCGCCGCGGCACAACCCGGAATTCACGATGATGGAGTTCTACGCCGCGTACACCGACTACCGCTGGCTGATGGACTTCACCGAGCAACTGATCCGCCAGGCGGCGATCGACGCGCTCGGCACCGCGACGATCCAGTATCAGGGCCGCGAACTCGACCTCGCGAAGCCGTTCCATCGCCTGACGATCACGCAGGCGATCCAGAAGTACGCACCGGACTACACCGACGGCCAGTTGTCGGACGACGCGTTCCTGCGCACCGAGCTGAAGCGCTTCGGCGTCGATGTGTCGCAGCCGGCGTTCCTGAACGCGGGCATCGGCGCGCTGCAGCTCGCGCTGTTCGAGGAAACGGCCGAAGCGCAGCTGTGGGAACCGACGTTCATCATCGACTACCCGGTCGAGGTGTCGCCGCTCGCACGCGCATCGGATACTGTGCCGGGCATCACCGAGCGTTTCGAGCTGTTCATGACCGGCCGCGAGATCGCGAACGGCTTCTCGGAGCTGAACGATCCGGAAGACCAGGCCGCGCGCTTCAAGAAGCAGGTCGAGCAGAAGGATGCAGGCGACGAGGAAGCGATGTTCTTCGACGCCGACTACATCCGCGCGCTCGAATACGGGATGCCGCCGACCGGCGGCTGCGGGATCGGCATCGACCGTCTCGTGATGCTGCTGACCGACAGCCCGACGATCCGCGACGTGCTGCTGTTCCCGCATCTGCGCCGCGAGGACTGACAGCCGCAACCGCGTGTGCGCCGCGCCCCGTGGCGCGCACGCGTCGCCTTTGTAACGACGCGTAAATCCCGCCAGCCGGCGTCCGCCGGCCGTCGATCCTCCCCCGTTTTATTCCCTCGTCGCGACGCCCTTCTGCGGGTTTTCCCGGAAACCGCCGCCGACGCCCCGCTGCAATTCGTTACACCTTGATACGGCTCGCACCTGGGCCGTGGACGACACTCCTGTTGCGTCACCACGCATGACCACGGGACCAGAACGAGGCGCAGGAACGCCGAGTCTGATCGCTCCCGAGCGTGGGATCCAGCTCCGGCGCCACGCGCCGATCCGGATCGACATTGGAGAAAAAAATGGACAACCAGAATCAGACCACGCCGCAAAAGCAACGCCTCCACCCGCTGATCGCCACCGCGGCCGGCGCCGTCATCGTCGCCAGCCTCGCGGCGACGGCAGCGATCACGGGCGTCTTCCCGAAAGCCACCAGCAGCAGCGAACAGAACGGCCAGACCCAGGCCGCGCTGATCGCGTCGCAGCCGGCGGTCGATACGGCCGCGGCCGCCAGCGCCGCGCTGGCCGCGCAAGCGCAACGACAGGCCGCGGAACAGGCCGCCGCGCAGCAGAAGGCCGCCGTCGCGCAGGCCGAGCCGAAGCCCGCGCCGCGCCCGGCTGCGCCGCACCGCCGTCACACGACCGCCCCGCAGCCGCCGCAATATGCGCAGCAGCCGTCGGCGCCTGCGCAAACCTACTGCCAGAGTTGCGGCACGGTCGTCTCGATCACGCAAACGCGCACGCCGGGTCAGAGCTCGGGCATCGGCGCCGTGGGCGGCGCGGCGGCCGGCGGCCTGCTCGGCAACCAGTTCGGCCACGGCAACGGTCGCACCGCGATGACGATCATCGGCGCGCTGGGCGGCGGTCTCGCCGGCAACCAGGTCGAGAAACAGGTCCGCGCGGAAACCGACTATCAGGTGCAAGTGCAGATGGAAAGCGGCGCGATGCGCACGTTCACGTATCGCAACCCGCCGCCGTTCGGCCAGGGCCAGCGCGTGCGGATCGAGAACGGCACGCTGGTCGGCGCGTAAGCTCCCGATCGCGTCATCGCCGGCGTCGCTGCCCCCGCGTCGTGCGCGGGCACTTCGCCCAAAACGAAAACGGCTCGCGAGCAGGCGCTCACGAGCCGTTTTTTCATGGGCGCGGCGTACACCATTGCAGCGTACGCCGTGGCCGGCCGCGTCGGTCAGTCCTCGTCGTCGAAGTCGGATTCGTCGATCCAGTGCGCCTGGATCGCCTCGAGGATCTTCTCGCCCGAGTGCGCCGGATCGTCGTCGAAGCCGTCGAGCTCGAGCACCCATTGGCGCAGGTCGACGAAGTTGATCCGCTGCGGGTCGATGTCCGGGTGCTTGTCCGCCAGCGCAATGGCTATTTCACGCGAATCGGTCCATTTCATCGCCTGCCTCCGGTTTCGGTCAGTGATTTTCCTTCGCGTGGTTGATCGAGTACTTCGGAATCTCGACCACCAGGTCCGAATCTTCCTTCACGATCGCCTGGCACGACAGGCGCGACGTCGGCTCGAGGCCCCACGCCTTGTCCAGCAGATCGTCCTCGTCCTCCTCGGACGGCGCGAGATCGTTGAAGCCTTCGCGGATCACCACGTGGCACGTCGTGCATGCGCACGACTTCTCGCATGCATGCTCGATCTCGATCCCGTTGTCGAGCAGGTTGTCGCAGATACTCTTGCCGGGCGTCGCGTCGATCACCGCGCCATCCGGGCACAGTTCGACGTGAGGCAGCACCACCAGTTGAGGCATGTCCGTTCCGTCAGTCAGGGTGCGGCGCCAGGCGCCGCGTGGTTCATTAGCGCGCGGGCCGTTGCCGGCCGATGCGCGGTTCGTGGGTTCAGATCTCGTCGAGCCGGCGGCCCGACAGCGCGCGCTTGATGCTCTTGTCCATCCGGCGCGCCGCGAATTCGTCGGTACCGTCGGCCAGCGCCTTGGTCGCCGCTTCGATCGCATTCGTATCGTCGCCCTGCGCGACCGCGCGCAGGGCGGCAGCCAGCGCGTCGACCTGCGCGCGTTCGCCGGCATCGAGCAGTTCACCGTCGGCCGCCAGCGCGGCCTGCGTCGCCTCGAGCATCCGCTCGGCCTCGACCTGCGCTTCGCGCAGCGCACGGGCGCGCATGTCGATTTCGGCGGTCTTGAAACTGTCTTCCAGCATCTTCGCGATGTCGTCGTCGGCGAGGCCGTACGACGGCTTCACGACGACCGATGCCTCGACGCCCGACAACTGCTCGCGCGCAAACACCGACAACAGGCCGTCCGCGTCGACCTGATAGGTCACGCGAATGCGTGCGGCGCCCGCCGTCATCGGCGGAATGCCGCGCAGCTCGAAGCGCGCGAGCGACCGGCAGTCGGCGACGAGCTCGCGCTCGCCCTGCACGACGTGGATCGCCATCGCGGTCTGGCCGTCCTTGAAGGTCGTGAATTCCTGCGCACGCGCGATCGGAATCGTCGAGTTGCGCGGAATGATCTTCTCGACGAGGCCGCCCATCGTCTCGACACCGAGCGACAGCGGAATCACGTCGAGCAGCAGCCAGTCGTCGCCGGTGCCGCGATTGCCCGCGAGCAGATCGGCCTGGATCGCCGCGCCGAGCGCGACGACCTGATCCGGATCGAGGTTCACGAGCGGCGGCTGGCCGAAATACTTCGCGACCGCGTCGCGGATCACCGGCATGCGCGTCGCGCCGCCGACGAGCACCACGCCCTTGATGTCGGCCGGCGTGACCTGCGCATCGCGCAGCGCCTTGCGGGTCGGCGTGAGCGTACGCTGCACGAGCGGCTCGACGAGCGACGCGAACGTGTCGTGCGAAATCGTCTGCACGAGGTGCGCGCCGCTCGACAGCGTCACGTCGAGCGCCGCCTCGGGCGCGGACGACAGCGCTTCCTTCAGCACGCGCACGCGATCGAGCAGCAAGCGCACGTCCTCGGGCGCGAGCGTCTTCGCGTCGATACCGGCCTGCGCGAGCACGTGATCGAACAGCGCGTGGTCGAAATCGTCGCCGCCGAGCGCGGAATCGCCGCCCGCGGCCAGCACTTCGAACACGCCCTTCGTCAGCTTCAGGATCGACAGGTCGAACGTGCCGCCGCCGAGGTCGTACACCGCGTACAGGCCTTCGGCCGCGTTGTCGAGACCGTAGGCGATCGCCGCGGCGGTCGGTTCGTTCAGCAGGCGCAGCACGTTGAGGCCGGCGAGGCGCGCGGCGTCCTTGGTCGCCTGGCGCTGTGCGTCGTCGAAGTAGGCGGGCACCGTGATCACAGCGCCGACCAGTTCGTCGCCGAGCGTGTCTTCCGCGCGATAGCGCAGCGTCGCGAGAATCTCGGCCGACACTTCGACCGGGCTCTTCACGCCGTCGATCGTGCGGATCTGCACCATGCCAGGCGCGTCGACGAATTCGTACGGCGCGTTCGCCGCGCCTTCGACCTCGGCCTTGCCGCGGCCCATGAAGCGCTTGACCGACACGATCGTATTGCGCGGATCGGTCGCGGCCTGCTCCTTCGCTTCGTGGCCGATGCGGCGGCCACCCTTCTCGAGGTAACGGACCACCGACGGCAGCAGCAAGCGGCCGGCTTCGTCCGGCAGGACTTCGGGCACGCTGTTGCGCACGGCGGCGACGAGCGAGTTCGTCGTGCCGAGATCGATCCCGACGGCGAGTCGCCGCTGGTGCGGCGCCGGCGCCATGCCCGGTTCGGAAATTTGCAGTAAAGCCATCTTGGTTCGTTCGGGCGCTCGGCCCGTTTGCTGCGCGTGCCGCAAGGCACGCGGTTAAGTTTCGAGGCGCTCGATCTGCGCGCCCACTTCCGACGCGACCCGTTCGATGAACATCAGCTGACGCACGGCTTCCGCGGCGGCCTGGTCGGCACCGCTGTCGAGCAGCGTGCCGAGGCGCTCGACGCGCACGCGCTTCTCGTCGCGCAACTCGGCGAGCAACGCGTCGAGCGCGTCGACGTTGCGGGCGGCCGCGGCATCCTCGATGCCCTCGCGCCACTCCATCTGCTGCATCAGGAACGCCGGCTCCATCGCCGTGTTGTTTTCCGCGCCGATGTCGACGCCGCGCAGCGACAGCAGATAGGACGCGCGCTTCAGCGGATCACGCAGCGTGCGGTACGCTTCGTTCGCGCGCGTGGCCCATTGCATCGCGATGCGCTTTTGCGCGTCGCCGGCCGCCGCGAAGCGGTCCGGGTGCACCTGCGTCTGCACCGTCCGGTAGGCGGCGTCGAGCGCCGTCTCGTCGAGCGCGAATTGCGCCGGCAGGTGAAACAGGTCGAAATGGCTGTCTTTCAGCGAAACCATCGTCGCGTTCAATTCCGGTTCGTCGCGCGGCAAACGCCGCACATTAAAAAGGCGGCCCGTGCCGCCTCTTGCCCGCATCGCGCGGAGGGAGCCGCGTCACACGCGGAACGATTCCCCGCACCCGCACTCGTCCTTCACGTTCGGGTTGTTGAACTTGAACCCTTCGTTCAGGCCTTCGCGGGCGAAGTCGAGCTCGGTGCCGTCGATATAGGCGAGGCTCTTCGGATCGACGACGACCTTCACGCCATGGCTCTCGAACACCTGATCCTCGGGAGCCAGCTCGTCGACATACTCGAGCTTGTACGCGAGCCCCGAGCACCCGGTCGTGCGAACGCCAAGCCGCAGGCCCACACCCTTGCCGCGACGGACGAGGTATTTCTGGACGTGTTGTGCTGCTTTTTCGGTCAGTGTAATTGCCATGATGTCCTTGCCGCGGGGCGCCTGGACGACGCACCGCGTTCCTTCACAACGCTCGATGCCGCTCAGGCTGCTGCCTGATCGCTTTCCTTGGTGTCGTGGCGCTTCTTGTAGTCGGCCACGGCTGCCTTGATCGCGTCTTCCGCGAGGATCGAGCAGTGAATCTTCACCGGCGGCAGCGCGAGTTCCTCGGCGATCTGCGTGTTCTTGATCGACAGTGCCTCGTCGAGCGTCTTGCCCTTCACCCATTCGGTGACGAGCGAGCTCGATGCGATCGCCGAACCGCAGCCGTAGGTCTTGAACTTCGCGTCTTCGATCACGCCGTCCGCGCCGACGCGGATCTGCAGCTTCATCACGTCGCCGCACGCCGGCGCGCCGACCATGCCCGTGCCGACCGTGTCGTCGTCCTTCGCGAACGAACCGACGTTGCGCGGGTTTTCGTAGTGATCCAGAACCTTGTTGCTGTAAGACATGACTCAGACTCCTTGACTCGTTACGTCTGCGTGCGTCAATCCGCCCGCGGTTGCATTCAATGCGGTATCAGTGCGCGGCCCATTCGATCGTCGACAGATCGATGCCTTCCTGGTGCATTTCCCAGAGCGGCGACAGTTCGCGCAGCTTCGCGATCTTGCTGTTCAGCAGATCGATCACGAAGTCGACTTCCTGCTCCGTCGTGAAGCGGCCGACCGTGAAGCGGATCGAGCTGTGCGCGAGCTCGTCGTTGCGGCCGAGCGCGCGCAGCACGTACGACGGCTCCAGCGACGCCGACGTGCACGCGGAGCCGGACGACACCGCGACGTCCTTGATCGCCATGATCAGCGACTCGCCTTCGACGAAGTTGAAGCTGATGTTCAGGTTGTGCGGGACACGGTGGTCCATGTCGCCGTTCACGTAGGTTTCCTCGATCTGCGACAGGCCGCGCAGCAGCTTGTCGCGCAGCATGCGGATGCGCTCGTTCTCGGTCGCCATTTCCTCGCGCGCGATGCGGAACGCCTCGCCCATGCCGACGATCTGGTGCGTCGGCAGCGTGCCCGAACGCATGCCGCGCTCGTGGCCGCCGCCGTGCATCTGCGCTTCGATGCGCACGCGCGGCTTGCGGCGCACGTACAGCGCGCCGATGCCCTTCGGGCCGTACGTCTTGTGGGCCGAGAACGACATCAGGTCGACCTTCAGCTTCGCGAGGTCGATTTCGACCTTGCCGGTCGACTGCGCGGCATCGACGTGGAACACGATGCCCTTCTCGCGGCAGATTTCGCCGATCGTCTCAATGTCCTGGATCACGCCGATCTCGTTGTTCACGTGCATCACCGACACGAGGATCGTGTCGGGGCGCAACGCGGCCTTGAGCACGTCGAGATCGATCAGGCCGTCTTCCTTCACGTCGAGGTAGGTGACTTCGAAACCGTCGCGCTCGAGCTCGCGGCACGTGTCGAGCACGGCCTTGTGCTCGGTCTTCACCGTGACGATGTGCTTGCCCTTGCCCTTGTAGAAGTTCGCGGCGCCCTTGATCGCGAGGTTGTCCGACTCGGTGGCGCCGGACGTCCAGATGATCTCGCGCGGATCGGCGTTCACGAGTGCGGCCACCTGTTCGCGCGCTTCCTCGACCGCACGCTCCGCGTCCCAGCCATAAGCATGGCTGCGCGACGCCGGGTTGCCGAACTGCTCGCGCAGGTACGGCACCATCTTGTCGACCACGCGCGGATCGACGGGCGTCGTCGCGCTGTAATCCATATAGATGGGCAGGTGGAGAGTCTCTTGGGTCATCTGTCGCTCCGGGTATTCTGTGCAGGGACTATGTGCGTTATGGGGTGTGACGGGCGCCTTCGCGCTCACGAACTCGCGATGTTGAACACCGAATTGGGGCCGAGCGGCATCGTGCGCACGGGCTCGGCCGGTGCGGCGACGGGCTCCGGCGCGCGACGGTCGCGCAGCACCGCAGGGGCGCCCTCGCGTGCGCGCTGCTGATCGACGAGATCCTGAAGCGACACCGAATCGAGGTATTCGACCATTTTCTGGTTCAGCGTCGACCACAGCTCGTGCGTCATGCAATGGCCGTCGGGCTGCTTCGAGCCGTCGCACGTGCCTTTGCCGCCGCACTGCGTGGCGTCGAGCGGTTCATCGACCGCGATGATGATGTCGGCAACGGTGACGTCCTGCGCGCGACGCGCGAGGTTGTAGCCGCCGCCCGGGCCGCGCACGGATTCGACGATTTCATGCCTGCGCAGCTTGCCGAACAGCTGTTCGAGATACGAGAGCGAAATCCGCTGGCGCTGGCTGATGCCTGCAAGCGTCACCGGGCCCTGCTCCTGGCGCAGTGCCAAGTCAATCATCGCCGTGACGGCGAAACGGCCTTTGGTGGTGAGTCTCATGGTGTCTAGGGGACTGCAATCTTGACGATTTTGGTCAAGTATAAATATTTGACGATTTTAGTCAAGTATCCATGTCTTCGACAGGGTATTCGCAGACCGCTGAATTTCCCGTGTCGATCAGCGCGCGGCGCGACTGCGCAGCGTGTCCAGCAGGCCCGCGCACGCGCGCTCGACCTGATCGAGCACCTGTTCGAAGCCCTGCTCGCCGCCGAAATAAGGATCGGCCACCTCGCTCTCGGCCGCGCCCGGCGCGAATTCCATCAGCAGGCGCACCTTGTCGCGATGCGCCGGCGGACAGCGCCGGCGCAATTCCGCGAGGTTGGCTTCGTCCATCGCCAGCAGCAGGTCGAAACGCTCGAAATCCGCCGCGCTCACCTGCCGCGCCCGCAGCGCCGACAGGTCATAGCCGCGGGTGCGGGCCGCCGCCTGCGCGCGCGAGTCGGGCGGCTCGCCGACGTGCCAATCGCCGGTGCCGGCCGAATCGATCGCGATCCGGTCGGCCAGCCCGGCCGCGCCCACCTGGTGGCGCATCACGCCTTCCGCCGTGGGCGAACGGCAGATATTGCCGAGACAGACGAAACAGATCGCTACGCGGGTCATCGCACTATCGGAAAACCGCGGCGAACCGCGTGGGAAGAAGAACACGTCATTATACAAAGGCGCCCGAAATCGCGCCGCCGCGCGAAGCGACGGCGACGTGCCTTACAGCGCCTTGGGCGCAGCGATCACGACGTCGCCGGATGCGGCCGGCAGCGGCTTCGCCGCGTCGTCGATCAGCCCGAACGACACCGCGCGCGCCAGTTCGGCGGACGCCTGATGAGCCGCGAGCGGGCCGCGCGACGGCGCATCGGCCATCGCATGCAGATAGGCAGCCGCCGCCAGCGGAACCACGATTGCCAGCGGCCAGTACATCGATATTGTCTTTTTCATGATGCGTACCTCCTTGACCTCGTACCCCGAAACCCGATTCCGGGGACTACAGCCAAGATTCTATAGATCGCATCTATCGAGATAAATATGCGAATAGCGAACGCACTGTTGCTGCTCACTGAACAGTGTCAGCCGAGGTGGCTTTGCGACGCCGCGTACAGTTCGCGGAACGTGCGCCCGGTCGGTGTGGGCATGTCGCGCGTGTCCATCCAGCCGCCCATCATCGGCAGGCGCCGCAGCATGCCGCCGTTGCCGCCCAGCCGCTCGAGGACGCGCACCGCGAGCTTGGTCGTCAGCGCATACAGCATCGGCCGCCGCGCGAGGAAACCCCACGCGGCGAGCGCCGCCCGCTCGCGCCACGGCCGCAGATGGCGCTCGACCTGCTTCTCGCGCAGCGTGCGCAACAGGTGCGACAACGGAATCCCGACCGGACATACGCTGTCGCATTCGCCGCACAGCGTCGCCGCCTGCGGCAGGTCGAGCGCGCGATCGAGCCCGACGTAGCTCGGCGTCAGCACCGATCCCATCGGCCCCGGATAGACCCAGCCGTACGCATGACCGCCGACCTTCTGGTACACCGGGCAATGGTTCATGCACGCGCCGCAGCGGATGCAGCGGAGCATCTCCTGGAATTCGCCGCCGATCAGGCCCGTGCGGCCGCCGTCGACGAGCACCACATAGTTGTGCTCGGGGCCGTCCTCGTCGCCGGGCCCGCGCGGCCCGGTCAGCAGCGAGAAATAGTTCGACGTCTTCTGCCCGGTCGCGGAACGCGGCAGCAGCCGCATCGCGGTCGCGAGATCATCGAGCGTCGGCAGCACCTTCTCGATGCCCGTCACCGCGACATGCACGCGGGGCATGACCGTGCACATGCCCTCGTTCCCTTCGTTCGTCACGATCGCCACCGAACCCGTCTCGGCGATCACGAAGTTGCCGCCCGTCACGCCCATGTCGGCCGACATGAAATGCGGGCGCAGCACCTCGCGCGCCTCGCGCGTCATGTCCGGAATCTCGGTGAGCCGCTCGCGCCGGTGCGTGCGCGCGAACAGGTCGGCGATCTCGTCCTTGTCCTTGTGCACGACGGGCGCAATGATGTGGCTCGGCGGCTCGTTGTCGTTGATCTGCAGGATGTATTCGCCGAGGTCCGTCTCGATCGACTGCACGCCCATCTCGGCGAGCACCGCGTTCAGCCGCATTTCCTCGGACACCATCGACTTGGTCTTGATGACCTTCTTCACGTCGTGCCGGCGCGCGATGTCGGCCACGAGCCGCGCGGCGTCGGCGGTCGTTTCGGCGAACAGCACCGTCGTGCCGCGCCGCGTCGCCTCGCGCTCGAATGCCTCGAGCCACACGTCGAGATTCTCCAGCGCGCGGTTGCGGCGCGCCTTGAGCGCGGCGCGCGTGGCCGGGAAGTCGATCAGGGTCATCGCGTCGGCGCGGGCGGACACGAACTTCGTCGACAGTTTCTTCAGGTTCTGCTGCAGGCGCTGGTCGGCCAGCTTCTGGCCGGCGCGCGCCTTGAAATGTATCGATTGGACTTGCATCGCGGTATCGGGGAAAGTGAGCGGAACCGGGCGTCAGACGTCGCCCGCCAGCACCTGCGCGACGTGCAGCACGCGCGTGTCGCGGTCGCCGGTGCGGCGCAACCGCCCTTCGATGTTCAACATGCAGCCGAGATCGCCGAGCACGACCGTGCCCGCGCCCGACGCGCGCACGTTCGCGCATTTCTCGTCCGCGATGGCCGCCGAGATGTCCCCGTACTTGACCGCGAACGTGCCGCCGAAGCCGCAACAGTGCTCGCAATCCTTCATCTCGGTCACCGCGACGCCGCGCTGCGCGAGCAGCGCGCGCGGCTGCGCCTTCACGCCGAGCTCGCGCAGGCCCGAGCACGAATCGTGATAGGTGACCGGCCCGGCGAACTCGCCCGGCGCGAGCGACACCTTCGCGACGTTCGCGAGGAAATCGGTCAGTTCGTGGACTTTCTGCTGGAACCGCGTGTAGCGCCCCATCAGTTCGGGATCGTCGCGAAACAGGTCGCCGTAGTGCGCGCGGATCATCCCGCCGCACGAACCCGACGGCACGACGACGTAATCGAACTGCTCGAACTCGCGCAGGGTCTTTTCCGCGAGGTCGCGCGCCAGCGCGCGGTCGCCCGAGTTGTAGGCCGGCTGGCCGCAGCAGGTCTGCGCGGGCGGCACGATCACCTCGTAGCCGGCGTCGCGAATCAGCTTGAGCGCCGAAAAACCGATTTCGGGGCGCATCAGGTCGACCAGGCAGGTCACGAACAAACCGACTCGCATACGTGCTCCTTCGAGAAAACGGCTCTCATTATCCGACGTTTGACCGGCAAGACCAACGCCGGCCCGCGCGCAAGCCCGCGCCGCACGAAACGAGGACTTCCTCGAACGGCGTTCGCTTTTTTCACGATACGAGATACAATCGGTCCAACACCGCCTGACGCGTCAATCGATTCCTCCCCCCGACATGAGCCAACCCACCCCCGATTCAAAAACGTCGATCCAGGTGATCGAACGCATGATGCGGTTGCTGGACGCGCTCGCCGCGCACAGCGACCCCGTCAGCCTGAAGGAACTCGCGCAGCGTACGGAGCTGCACCCGTCGACCGCGCACCGCATCCTCAACGACATGGTGACCTGCCGCCTCGTCGACCGCTCCGATCCCGGCACCTACCGTCTCGGCATGCGGCTGCTCGAGCTCGGCAATCTCGTGAAGGCGCGCCTGTCGGTGCGCGACGCGGCGCTGATGCCGATGCGCGAGCTGCACCGCCTCACCGGGCAGACCGTGAACCTGTCGGTGCGCCAGGGCGACGAGATCGTCTATATCGAGCGCGCGTACTCCGAGCGCTCGGGAATGCAGGTCGTGCGCGCGATCGGCGGCCGCGCGCCGCTGCATCTCACGTCGGTCGGCAAGCTGTTCCTCGCGGCCGACGAGACGTCGCGCGTGCGTGCCTATGCCACGCGCACGGGGCTGTCCGGCCATACGCAGAACAGCATCACCGATATCGCGAAGCTCGAGCGCGAGCTGACGATCGTCCGCCAGCAGTCGTGCGCGCGCGACAACGAGGAGCTCGAACTCGGCGTGCGCTGCATCGCGGCCGGCATCTACGACGATTCCGGGAAGCTCGTTGCCGGCCTGTCGCTGTCGGCGCCGGCCGACCGGCTGCAGGACGCGTGGCTCGGCCAGTTGAGCCGGACGGCGCTCACCATCTCGGAATCGCTCGGCTACCGGCCGGCGCCCGAGAAAGACGTGGACGGGCTGCAGCGGCAGGCGTAAGCGTCGCCGTCGGCCTGGCACCGCACCGGCTCCCGATTCGTCGGACAAAAAAAGCCCCGCGATGGCGGGGCTTCTTCGTTGCGGCGATCGGCATGGCGGCGAACCGCCGTGGACGATCAGGTACCGCCGTTCGGCGTGTTGGCCGCCGTCAGGCGCTCGCCGCCGCCGGCATCGAGCCAGTTGCGCAGGCGCGAGGCGTCGGCGAAGCGCGAGTACTTGCCGAACGAATCGAGCAGCACCATCACCATCGGCCGGCCGTGGATCGTCGCCTGCATCACCAGGCATTCACCCGCTTCGTTGATGAAGCCCGTCTTCTGCAGGCCGATGTCCCACGAGCCGTTGCCGCGGATCAGCGCGTTGGTGCTGTTGTAGACCAGGTTGCGCTTGCCCGTGTACACCTCGTAGGTGCGATCGGTCGAGAACTGACGGATCATCGGATACTGGTACGCCGCATTGACCATCTTCACGAGGTCGCGCGCACTCGACACGTTCGAGCTCGACAGGCCGGTGGAATTCTCGAAGTGCGTGTCGGTCATGCCGAGCGACTTCGCCTTCGCGTTCATCGCCGCGATGAACGCCGGACGGCCGCCCGGGTAGTAACGCGACAGCGCTGCCGCCGCGCGGTTTTCCGACGCCATCAGCGCGATGTGCAGCATGTCCTCGCGCGACAGCACCGAGCCGACCGACAGGCGCGAGCCCGTGCCCTTCTCGTAGTCGCGGTCTTCGTCGGTGACTTCGATCTGGTCGGCCATCGGCGCTTTCGAGTCGAGCACGACCATTGCCGTCATCAGCTTCGAGATCGACGCGATCGGCACGACCGCGTGCGAATTCTTGTCGAACAGCGGCTCGCCGGTATTCTGGTCGACGACGTACGCGACGCTCGAGCGCAGCGCGAGCGCGTCCGGCGTGTCGTGCAGGCCGAACGCCTGGCCGACCGTCGGGCGGCGCGGCTGGAACGCGACCTTGCGCACCGCGCCGCGATGGCCGCCGTGCACGCTGTTCGCCGCGAGCGTCACGCGCTTTCGCGACGCCTTCGCGCGCGGCGCATCGGCCGACGCGACCTTGGCGGATTTGTCGGAGGTCGCCCCGGCCGACTTCTTCTTCGCGGACGAAGCAGGAGCGACGGCCTTTTTCTTGGCGGCTTGGGTCTTCGCAGTGGCGGCGAAGGCGTCAGCAGGCGTGACGGACGCGGTGGTCGCCAGCAACGCGACTGCGACCGACACAGCGGTGCCGAGCGTCATGCTCTGCAACAATCTGCGCGGTGAAAACGATTCGGCTTTCATTGGGGTCTGGACAAAGCGGGCGGGAGGTTTCCGCAAGTGTAGTTAAAGCTTAAAAAAAGAGCAATATTAGGCACTTACCGATCGTCTTTAAACCGGAATGTAAGAGTCGGCCAACCTCTGGCCAATCAACTCTCCCGCTCCCATCGAAAAAATCCATGGGACGCACTGCCCGACAGCGCCCGTCTCCCGATTACCGCACGGTTAATTGAGATAACGTCACTTTGGAGGCGATTTAAAGCGGGGAAACTACGTATCCGGGGCTCGGCGTGCCAAGGGCGCCGGTCTCGACCGTGGCGGCGGCACGTCGCCACGGCACGCGCATCGAAACGGCGCGTTTTTCGACAGGAACAGAAGGATAACGTTCCATGGGCCTGTCAGGTTTACCGGTGCATGATCATGGTGCGGCGCGTTTGCCCCGCCGCCGTGCGCACCATGTGGGAACGCGCCTGAAACCGATTCCGGACGGGCGCGATAACTCGTTGTTTTATCGATAATTTGTCGCGATTGTGCAACGCACAAAAAATGCTTGACATCCGCTTTCTCTGCCCTAAAATAGGCCTCATTGCTGCGTTGCACAAAGCACGCGGCGCCGAAGTTCCCCAGCGTAGTGCCCTTTATCCTGCGATCGACGCGATCGCTTTTCAGGAGCCTGACATGTCCTTGCTGACCCCCGAGCAAATCGCCGCCGCCCAGAAAGCCAACCTCGAAAGCCTGTTCGGTCTGACGACCAAGGCGTTCGAAGGCGTCGAGAAGCTGATCGAACTCAACCTGCAAGTCGTGAAGTCGACGCTGGCCGAAGGCCAGGAAAATGCACAGCGCCTGCTGTCGGTGAAGGACGCGCAGGAACTGATCGCGCTGCAGGCGAGCCTGTCGCAGCCGGTCGCGGAAAAGGTGCTGTCGTACGGCCGTCACCTGTACGAAATCGCATCGTCGACGCAAGCCGAATTCGCGAAGGTTGCCGAAGCGCAATTCGACGAGCAGAACAAGAAGGTCCAGGCGCTCGTCGACAACGTCGCGAAGAACGCCCCGGCTGGTTCGGAAACGGCCGTCGCCGCACTGAAGTCGGCACTGAACGCTGCGAACACCACGTACGAAACGGTTCAGAAGGCCACGAAGCAAGCAGTGGAAATCGCTGAAACGAACTTCAACGCCGCTGCCGCCGTCGCCACGAAGGCTGCCACCGCCGCTGCCGCACGTCGTTCGAGCAAGCCTGCCGCGTAAGCGTCCCCTGCTCCTGAAAGAGCCGCGCGCAGCGCGGCTTTTTCGTTTCCGGCGCCGGAACGTGCGCGGGCGGCAACTGCCCGCCACATTCGAGCCTGTCGCGCGCCGGGCAAATGAAAACGCCGTCGGCCGGATGACCCGGGCGACGGCGTTTTTTCACGGCCGGCGCGTGGCCGGCCGTACCGCTCGCGTTACTTCTTGCGTTGCGGCGGCAGGTCCGTACAGACGCCTTCGTACAGTTCGGCGGCCATGCCGACCGATTCGCCGAGCGTCGGGTGCGGATGGATCGTCTTGCCGATGTCTTCCGCGTCCGCGCCCATCTCGACCGCGAGGCACACTTCGCTGATCAGGTCGCCCGCGTTCAGGCCGACGATGCCGCCGCCGATCACGCGATGGGTTTCCTCGTCGAAGATCAGCTTCGTGAAGCCTTCGTCGCGGCCGTTCGCGATCGCGCGGCCCGACGCGGCCCACGGGAACACGGCCTTGCCGTACTTGATGCCTTCGGCCTTGCACTGGTCTTCCGTCTTGCCGGCCCACGCCACTTCCGGATCGGTGTACGCCACCGACGGGATCTGCAGTGCGTCGAAATACGCCTTCTCGCCGTGCGCGGCTTCCGCGGCGACGTGGCCTTCGTGCACGGCCTTGTGCGCGAGCATCGGCTGGCCGACGATATCGCCGATCGCGAAGATGTGCGGCACGTTCGTGCGCATCTGCTTGTCGACGTCGATGAAGCCGCGATCCGTGACCGCGACGCCGGCCTTGTCGGCGCCGATCTTCTTGCCGTTCGGGCTGCGGCCCACCGCGACGAGCACGAGGTCGTAGCGCTGCGCTTCCGCGGGCGCCTTCTCGCCCTCGAACTTCACGTAGATGCCGTCTTCCTTCGCTTCCGCGCCGACCGTCTTGGTCTTCAGCATCACGTTGCCGAAGCGCTTCGCGTTGTACTTTTCCCAGACCTTCACGAGATCGCGGTCGGCGCCCATCATCAGGCCGTCCATCATTTCGACGACGTCGATCTCCGCGCCGAGCGTCGCGTACACCGTGGCCATTTCGAGGCCGATGATGCCGCCGCCGATCACGAGCATGCGCTTGGGCAACTGGCGCAGTTCGAGCGCGCCCGTCGAATCGACGATGCGCGGGTCTTCCGGCATGAACGGCAGTTTCACCGCTTGCGAGCCGGCGGCAATGATCGCCTGCTTGAACTTGACGACCTTCTTGCCGTTTTCGCCCTGCACTTCCATGTGGAACGGATCGACGAACGCGCCGACGCCGGTGACCACTTCGACCTTGCGCGCCTTCGCCATGCCGGCGAGGCCCGTCGTCAGTTTCTTGACGACGCCGCCCTTGAAGTCGCGCAGTTTGTCGAGATCGACTTGCGGCTTGCCGAACGTGATGCCGTGCGACGCGAGCGCCGCGGCTTCGTCGATGACGAGTGCCGTGTGCAGCAGCGCCTTCGACGGGATGCAGCCGACGTTCAGGCACACGCCGCCGAGCGTCGAATAGCGTTCGACGAGCACGGTCTTCATGCCGAGATCGGCGGCGCGGAACGCGGCCGAGTAGCCGCCGGGGCCGGCGCCGAGCACGAGCATGTCGCACTCGATGTCGGCGGCACCTGCGTAGCTGCCGGCTTGCGGCGCGGGTGCCGGCGTGGCTGCGGCCGGCGCCGGTGCGGCGGCTGCGGGCTTCGGCGCTTCGGGTGCTTTCGCGGGAGCGGCTGCGCCTGCCGATGCTTCGACGATGGCGATGATGGTGCCTTGCGAGACTTTCTCGCCGGCTTTGACCTTGACTTCCTTGACGGTGCCGGCGACGTCGCTGGGCACTTCCATGGAGGCTTTATCGGATTCGAGCGTGATGAGGGTTTGTTCTTTTTCGATCACGTCGCCGGGTTTGACGTTGACTTCGATGACATCGACGCCGCTGAAATCGCCGATATCCGGAACCTTGACTTCGATGAGACTCATGACTGTCCCCTTCTTGATTGACTGCGGAGAGAGAGGGAGGGGCTGGCGAAAAAGCGGAACCTGACGCCATGCGGCCTGACAAGAGCACGGGACGTTGGGCAGGACCACCTTTGCCGTCCGCCCAAGGACGCGCCTTTCTTTTGGTTACTTTTCTTTGGAAGACAAAGAAAAGTGACCGCCGCCCCGCGCAGGGGCGACGCTAGCAGACCGTTAGCGCAACAGGTTCAGCGACAAGGGCATGGAGAACCAACAAAAAAACCACGCCCCGCGAGCCCCCTCCCCGCTCATCAAAGAATGATGCGACGGAAATCGGCGAGCAACGCCCCGAGATACGCATTGAACCGCGCGGCCTCGGCGCCATCGATCACGCGATGGTCATACGACAGCGACAGCGGCAGCGTGAGCCGCGGCACGAACTGCTTGCCGTCCCACACCGGCTTCATCTGGCCGCGCGACAACCCGAGGATGGCGACTTCCGGCGCATTGATGATCGGCGTGAAGTTCGTCCCGCCGATGCCGCCGAGCGACGAGATCGAGAAGCAGCCGCCCTGCATCTGGTCCGGCTTCAGCTTGCCGTCGCGCGCGGCCTTCGACAGCTCGGCCATTTCCTTCGCGATATCGACGAGCCCCTTCTTGTCCGCATCGCGGATCACCGGCACGACGAGACCGTTCGGCGTGTCGGCTGCAAACCCGATGTGGTAGTACTGCTTGAACACCAGGTTGTCGCCGTCGAGGCTCGCGTTGAAGGTCGGGAACTTCTTCAGCGCGGCGACGACTGCCTTGATCACGAACGCGAGCATCGTGAACTTCACGCCCGCCTTCTCGTGTTCCTTGTTCAACTGGACGCGCAGCGCTTCGAGCTCGGTGATGTCCGCTTCGTCGTTGTTCGTGACGTGCGGGATCATCACCCAGTTGCGATGCAGGTTCGCGCCCGAGATCTTCTTGATGCGCGACAGCGGCTTCGCCTCGAACGGGCCGAACTTCGAGAAGTCGACCTTCGGCCACGGCAGCAGGTTCAGCTCGCCGCCGCCTGCCGGCGCGGCTGCCGCGGCCGGTGCCGCGCGCTGGCCGGTCATCACGCCCTTCACGAAACCCGTGATGTCTTCCTTCGTGATGCGGCCCTTCGGACCGCTACCCTGCACGCGCGCGACTTCGACGCCGAGTTCGCGTGCGAACTTGCGCACGGACGGCGACGCGTGGCTCGCGCGGTATTCACCCGACGGCGCAGCGGCCGGCGCGGCAGCAGCCGGTGCGGGCGCGGCCTGCGCGGGCGCCGGTGCGGCAGCAGGCGCGGGCGCCGGCGCGGCAGCGGCCGGAGCCGGTGCACTGGCCTGCGGTGCGGCGGCAGCCGGTGCGCCCGCGGCTTCGAGCAGCACGATCAGCGTGCCTTCCGACACCGAATCGCCCACCTTCACCTTGATGTCCTTCACGACGCCGGCGGCCGGGCTCGGCACGTCCATCGTCGCCTTGTCCGATTCGAGCGTGACGAGCGACTGTTCCTTCTCGACCGTGTCGCCGACCTTCACGCCGATCTCGATCACCGGAACGTCCTTGTAGTCGCCGATGTCGGGCACCTTCACCTCGAGCGTACCGCCGGAGGCTGCCGGGGCGGCGGCGGGCGCCGCGGCGGCCGGTGCCGGCGCTGCTGCCGGAGCCGGAGCCGGAGCCGCGGCCGGCGCGGCCGCGCCGTTCGCCTGGGCGCCTGCGCCGCCTTCGAGCAGCACGATCAGCGAACCTTCCGACACGGAATCGCCGACCTTGACCTTGATTTCCTTCACGACGCCGCCGACCGGGCTCGGCACGTCCATCGTCGCCTTGTCGGACTCGAGCGTGACGAGCGACTGCTCGGGCTCGACCGTATCGCCGACCTTCACGCCGATCTCGATGACCGGCACGTCCTTGTAATCGCCGATATCCGGCACCTTCACTTCGATCGCTTGACTCATCTGTTTCTGTCTCCATGGCCGCGCGCGCTCCTCACGGGAGCGGCGCGCGGCATTACACGGCGTGTGCGTTTAAACGGTCATCGGGTTGGGCTTGGACGGATCGAGGTTGTACTTGGCGATCGCATCCGCGACCACCTTGCGCTCGATCGTGCCTTCGTCGGCCAGCGCGTTGAGCGCGGCGACGGTGACCCAGTGACGGTCGACCTCGAAGAAGTGACGCAGCTTCTCGCGGGTGTCCGAACGACCGAAGCCGTCGGTGCCCAGCACGACGAAGCGGCGGTCGATCTGGCCGCGGATCTGGTCGACCAGCGCACGGACGTAGTCGGTCGACGCGATGACCGGGCCCTGCGTGTCCTTCAGGCACTTCTGCACGTGCGACAGGCGACGCTCCTCGGTCGGATGGAGCAGGTTCCAGCGCTCGACGTCGTGGCCTTCGCGCGCGAGCTCGGTGAAGCTCGGCACGCTCCACAGGTCGGCGGCGACACCCCAGTCGTTCTTCAGCAGGTCGGCGGCGGCGATCACTTCGTTGAAGATCGTGCCCGCGCCAAGCAGTTGGACGCGCGGCGCCTTCTTGTCGGCGTCGGCCTTCCTGAACGCGTACATGCCCTTGATGATGTCGGCCGCCACGTGCTCGCCCTGCGGAATCGCCGGGTGCTCGTAGTTCTCGTTCATCACCGTGATGTAGTAGTACACGTCTTCCTGGTCCTGCACCATGCGGCGCAGGCCGTCCTGGATGATGACCGCGAGTTCGTAGCCGAACGTCGGGTCGTAGCTCACGCAGTTCGGCACCGATGCCGCCCACAGCAGCGAGTGGCCGTCTTCGTGCTGCAGGCCTTCGCCGTTCAGCGTCGTGCGGCCCGCGGTGCCGCCGAGCAGGAAGCCGCGCGAGCGCATGTCGCCCGCGGCCCAGGCGAGGTCGCCGATCCGCTGGAAGCCGAACATCGAGTAGAAGATGTAGAACGGCACCATGATCTCGCCGTGCGTCGAATACGACGTCGCCGCCGCGATCCAGTCGCACATGCCGCCCGCTTCGTTGATGCCTTCCTGCAGGATCTGGCCGGTCTGCGATTCCTTGTAGAACATCAGCTGGTCGGAATCTTCCGGCACGTACTTCTGGCCTTCCTGGTTCCAGATACCGATCTGGCGGAACAGGCCTTCCATGCCGAACGTACGCGATTCGTCCGGAACGATCGGCACGACGCGCTTGCCGAGCGCCTTGTCCTTCAGCAGGATGTTCAGGATCCGCACGAACGCCATCGTCGTCGAGATCTCGCGGCCTTCGCCCGTGCCCTTCAAGAGCGGCTCGAACGCGTCGAGCGCCGGCACCGGCAGCGACGTCGCCTTCTCGCGGCGGTGCGGCAGGTAGCCGCCGAGGTCCATGCGCTTCTGGCGCATGTATTCGAGTTCCTTCGAGCCTTCCTCGAACTTCAGGTACGGCACGTCGGCGATCTGCTCGTCGGTGATCGGCAGGCGGAACTGGTCGCGGAACTTCTTCAGTTGCTCGACCGGCAGCTTCTTCTGCTGGTGCGTGATGTTCATCGCCTGGCCCGACTCGCCCATCCCGTAGCCCTTGATGGTCTTCGCGAGGATGACGGTCGGCGCGCCCTTCGTGTTCGTGGCTTCGTGGAACGCCGCGTAGATCTTGTGCGGATCGTGGCCGCCGCGGTTCAGCGCCCAGATGTCGTCGTCCGACCAGTCGGCGACGAGCGCCTTCAACTCAGGCGTGTTGAAGAAGTGCTCGCGAACGTACGCGCCCGACTCCGACTTGTACGTCTGGTATTCGCCGTCGACGCACTCCATCATGCGGCGCATCAGCGCGCCCGACTTGTCGCGCGCGAACAGCGCATCCCAGCGGCTGCCCCAGATGACCTTGATCACGTTCCAGCCGGCGCCGCGGAATTCCGATTCCAGTTCCTGGATGATCTTGCCGTTGCCGCGCACCGGGCCGTCGAGACGCTGCAGGTTGCAGTTGATCACGAACACGAGGTTGTCGAGCTTCTCGCGGCTCGCCATGCCGATCGCGCCGAGCGATTCCGGCTCGTCCGTCTCGCCGTCGCCGAGGAACGCCCACACCTTGCGGCCTTCCGTCTTCGCGATGCCGCGCGACTCGAGGTACTTCATGAAGCGCGCCTGGTAGATCGCCATGATCGGGCCGAGGCCCATCGACACGGTCGGGAACTGCCAGAAATCCGGCATCAGCCACGGGTGCGGGTACGACGAGATGCCCTTGCCGTCGACTTCCTGGCGGAAGTTGTCGAGCTGCTCTTCCGACAGGCGGCCGAGCAGGAACGCGCGCGAGTACACGCCCGGCGACGAGTGGCCCTGCACGAACACGAGATCGCCGCCGTGCTGGTCGGACGCCGCGTGCCAGAAGTGGTTGTAGCCGACGTCGTAGAGCGTCGCGGCCGATGCGAACGATGCGATGTGGCCGCCGACGTTCGTGTCCTTGCCTGCACGCAGCACCATCGCGAGCGCGTTCCAGCGCGTGTACGAACGGATGCGGTGCTCGATGTCCTGGTCGCCCGGAATCTTCGCCTGGGCTTCGACCGGAATCGTGTTGATATACGGGGTATTGGCGGAGAACGGCAGGTGTTCGCCGTGCATGCGGGCGAATTCGATCTGCTTTTCGATCAGGTAGTGCGCGCGGCCAGTGCCCACGGAGGAGATCACGCCATCGAGCGACTCGAGCCACTCGACGGTTTCTTGCGGGTCGTCGTCACGTTCGGCGGCGACATATTTCATCACTTCGTTCGGTACAGCGGACATTCTCGTCTCCTGGGTCCTGGAATGTGAGGATCGCTCTCGTGCAGACGACGCGACGCGACCGGCTGCGGGCAAGCTCCGACGGATTGTAATGAGCGTGGACGGGCCTGCGCAACAAAATTTTCGAATTGTGAGATCTTTTCTCGCCATGCGGAATATTGCTGCGCTGCACCCTTGTTTCGGGGCTCCGCGGCCCGTCTCGTCGGAACAAAACCGTTTCCGTTCAACATATCCGGTAGCGGTTTTCCATGTATTGCGCTGCGCTACAATCCTGCCATGTTGACCGATCGGCTTTTCGCACGCTCGGCGCGACCGCCGGGCCCGCCGGCGGAGTCGCAGCCGTCCCGTTGGCACCACGGACCGTGGTGGTCCAACTCCTATCTGCTGACGCCGCTGCTGTCGATCCTGGTGTTCCTCGTCGTGATGAGCCTCATCCTGTGGAGCCTCAACCGGCGCGAACAGCAACAGCAGGAAGACACCCTCTTTCGCAACGTCGCGTGGGCCCAGCAGCAGATCCGCCTGTCGATGACGGGCGCGCAGGAACAGTTGCAGGCGCTGTCGCGCGACCTCGCATCCGGCCGGCTCGACCAGAACGCATTCCAGATGGCCGTCGCGGACGTCATGCAGACGCATCCGGAAATCCTCTACCTGAACTGGTACACCGCGCCCGGCGTGCAGCGCTGGCCGACCGTGCATCCGCCGCTGCTCGGCCAGCGGCTCGCGAAGCCCGGCGACGCGCAGATGCAGGAGGCCGTGCGCGGCGCGTACGACGAGGCGCGCAGCACGCGCCGCCAGGCCTATTCGCCGCTGATCTACGACGACTTCGGCAACGGCTTCATCACGTTGCAGACGCCCGTGATGCGCGGCGACCGCGAATATCTCGGCGCGATCGCCGCGGTGTTCTCGGTCGAAGGGATCCTGAAGCACGACATCCCGCAGGAATTGTCGTCGAAGTACAAGATCTCGATCACCGATTCGAACAACCGCGAGCTGTCGTCCACGTCGACGCGCCCGCGCCTGCCGCGCGACTCGCACTACGACCTGCCGCTCGACCCGCCCGGCCAGGGCCTGACGGTGCGCGTGTATGCGTTCCCGCAGCTCACGAACCTGACCAACAACACGCTCGTGTGGCTCGTCGCCGGCCTGTCGTGCTTCGTGCTGTGGAGCCTCTGGAGCCTGTGGAAGCACACGCGCCAGCGCTTCGAGGCGCAGCAGGCGCTGTACGCGGAGGCGTTCTTCCGCCGCGCGATGGAAAACTCGGTGCTGATCGGCATGCGCGTGCTCGACATGCACGGCCGCATCACGCACGTGAACCCCGCGTTCTGCCGGATGACGGGCTGGGACGAAACCGATCTCGTCGGCAAGGTCGCGCCGTTCCCGTACTGGCCGCGCGACGCGTACCCGGAAATGCAGCGCCAGCTCGACATGACGCTGCGCGGCAAGGCGCCGAGCTCGGGCTTCGAGCTGCGCGTGCGGCGCAAGAACGGCACGCTGTTCCATGCGCGCCTGTACGTATCGCCGCTGATCGACAGCTCGGGCCGCCAGACCGGCTGGATGTCGTCGATGACCGACATCACCGAGCCGAAGCGCGCGCGGGAGGAACTCGCCGCCGCGCACGAGCGCTTCACGACGGTGCTCGAAAGCCTCGACGCCGCGGTGTCGGTGCTCGCCGCCGACGAAGCCGAGCTGCTGTTCGCGAACCGCTACTACCGCCACCTGTTCGGCATTCGCCCGGACGGCCATCTGGAGCTGTCGGGCGGCGGCTTCGACCGCGCGCAGGCGTCGTCCGACTCGATCGACATGGTCGACGCGTTCGCGGGCCTGCCGGCCGCCGCGCTGACGAGCAGCACCGCCGACGCGCAGGAGGTGTACGTCGAGAGCATCCAGAAGTGGTTCGAGGTGCGCCGCCAGTACATCCAGTGGGTGGACGGCCACCTCGCGCAGATGCAGATCGCGACCGACATCACGACCCGCAAGAAGGCGCAGGAGCTCGCGCACCAGCAGGAAGAAAAGCTGCAGTTCACGAGCCGATTGATGACGATGGGTGAAATGGCGTCGTCGATTGCTCACGAATTGAATCAGCCGCTCGCCGCGATCAACAACTACTGCTCGGGCACGCTCGCGCTCGTGAAGAGCGGCCGCGGCACGCCCGAGACGCTGCAGCCCGCGCTGGAAAAGACCGCGCAGCAGGCGCTGCGCGCGGGCATGATCGTCAAGCGGATCCGCGAATTCGTGAAGCGCAGCGAGCCGAAGCGCCAGCCGGCGCGGGTCGCGGACATCGTCGCCGACGCGGTCGGGCTCGCCGAAATCGAGGCCAGAAAGCGCAGGATCCGGATCGTCACGGAAATCCTCGCAAGAATGCCTATTATTTATGTCGACCCCGTGCTGATCGAGCAGGTGCTGGTGAACCTGATGAAAAACGCAGCCGAGGCGATGGCCGACGTGAAGCCGGCGTCGGTGGACGGCGTGATCCGCGTCGTCGCCGACATCGATGCGGGCTTCGTCGACATCCGTGTGATCGACCAGGGCCCGGGCGTCGACGAAGCGACCGCCGAGCGCCTGTTCGAACCGTTTTACAGCACCAAGTCCGACGGCATGGGCATGGGGCTGAACATCTGCCGTTCGATCATCGAATCGCATCGGGGGCGTCTGTGGGTGGTCAACAACGTCGAGCCGGATGGCCGCATTTCCGGCGCGACGTTCCACTGCAGCCTGCCCATTGGGGAACCCGCTGATCTCGGCCAAGGGGGGGCGCGAGGCATCGGCATCACATACCGTTACGGGAGAACTATGAATAGCCCTGTCACCACCACTCAGGAAACCGTCTTTGTCGTCGACGACGACGAGGCCGTACGGGACTCGCTGCGCTGGCTGCTGGAGGCGAACGGCTATCGCGTGCAATGCTTCTCGAGCGCCGAGCAGTTCCTCGATGCGTACCAGCCGGCGCAGCAGGCCGGCCAGATCGCGTGCCTGATCCTCGACGTGCGGATGTCGGGCATGAGCGGCCTCGAGCTGCAGGAACGCCTGATCGCCGACAACGCCGCGCTGCCGATCATCTTCGTCACCGGTCACGGCGACGTGCCGATGGCCGTGTCGACGATGAAAAAGGGTGCGATGGACTTTATCGAGAAACCGTTCGACGAAGCCGAGCTGCGCAAGCTCGTCGAGCGGATGCTCGACAAGGCCCGAAGCGAAAGCAAGAGCGTGCAGGAGCAGCGTGCCGCGAGCGAACGCCTGTCGAAGCTGACCGCGCGCGAGCAGCAGGTGCTCGAGCGGATCATCGCGGGCCGCCTGAACAAGCAGATTGCCGACGATCTCGGCATCAGCATCAAGACGGTCGAGGCGCACCGCGCGAACATCATGGAAAAGCTCAACGTCAACACGGTGGCCGACCTGCTGCGCCTCGCGCTGTCGAAGAAACAGGCCTGAGCATGTTTCCGGGCCGCGGCGGCAGCGCCGCCCGGCCCACAACCGGCGCTTGCCGCCCCGCGCGATGCGGCCCACTCGCGCGGCGGCGCGCCGTTTCTCCCGGCGCGCGCGCCGCGGCCATGACGCTTCCCGTTGATTCGCTGTCGGACGGCAGCAGGCGAACGGTATAATTACGTGCTTTGCTACGGCGCTTTCGGGCGCCGTACGCCCGCATCCCAACTTCCCGGCAGAACCCACCACCATGACAGCCCTCCTCATCGACGGCAACGCCCTTTCGAAGACCCTGCGCGCCCAGGCCGCCGAACGCGCCGCCGCGCTGACCGCACGCGGCCACCAGCCCGGTCTCGCGGTGATCCTCGTCGGCGCCAACCCGGCGAGCGAAGTCTACGTGCGCAACAAGATCAAGGCGTGCGAGGACAACGGCTTCTTCTCGCAGAAGGATGCCTACCCGGACACGCTGTCGGAAGCCGACCTGCTCGCGCGCATCGACGAGCTGAACCGTGATCCGAAGATCCACGGCATCCTCGTCCAGCTGCCGCTGCCCGCGCACATCGACAGCCACAAGGTGATCGAGGCGATCGCGCCGGAAAAGGACGTCGACGGTTTTCACGTCGCGAACGCGGGCGCGCTGATGACCGGCAAGCCGCTGTTCCGCCCGTGCACGCCGTACGGCGTGATGAAGATGTTCGAAGCGCACGGCATCGCGCTGCAAGGCGCGAACGCGGTCGTGATCGGCCGCTCGAACATCGTCGGCAAGCCGATGGCGATGATGCTGCTCGACGCCGGCGCGACCGTGACGATCTGCCACAGCAAGACGCGCGACCTCGCCGCGCATACGCGCCAGGCCGACGTCGTGGTCGCCGCGGTCGGCAAGCGCAACATCCTGACCGCCGACATGGTGAAGCCGGGCGCGACGGTGATCGACGTCGGCATGAACCGTGACGACGCGGGCAAGCTGTGCGGCGACGTCGATTTCGCGGGCGTGAAGGAAGTCGCCGGCTACATCACGCCGGTGCCGGGCGGCGTCGGCCCGATGACCATCACGATGCTGCTGATCAACACGATCGAATCCGCCGAACGCGCGGCTGCCGCCGCGGCCTGACGCACTACCCGCTCAGCCGGCGCGCGCTTGCGCGCGCCGGTGTCCCGCCAGCCGCGCTCGCCCCGGCTGCGCCGCCCCGGCCCGCGGCGGCCTACCGTCGGGCCGCCGGCGGCCGAATGCCGTTCCCGGCCACGCCCGTCGCTGCGCATCCGACCCTGCGTCAATCGCGTCATTAGAAACTAACGATTGGAAAGCGCACGATGCGCCCCAATAATGTCGGTATCGGGCGCGCTCGCGCCCAGCCGCCGTTACCCTTTTCATCCCGGTTCATCCGGCAACAGACAGGGAGTCTTATGTCCGCCAGCGCCCATACCAATCCGCTCCTCGACTTCTCCGGCCTGCCCCGTTTCGGCGAGATTCGCCCGGAACACGTGACGCCCGCGCTCGATACGCTGCTCGATGCCGCCAACCGTGCGGTCGAAGCCGCGAGCGCCAGCGAGACGCCGGCGACCTGGGCCGCCGTCGTCGAGACGGTCGAGCAGGCCACGGAGCCGCTCGGCCGCGCATGGGGCATCGTCGGCCACCTGAACGCGGTCGCCGACACGCCCGAACTGCGCGCTGCCTACGGCGAAAACCTGCCGCGCGTGACCGAGTTCTGGTCGAGCGTCGGCCAGAATCTCGCGCTGTACGAAAAGTACAAGGCGATCGCCGCGAGCGCCGAATACGCGACGCTGTCCGGCGAGCGCAAGAAGATTCTCGACAACGCGCTGCGCGACTTCCGCCTGTCGGGCGCCGAGCTGCCCGAGGAGCAGAAGCCGCGCTTCGCGGAGCTGCAGGAACAACAGGCCGCGCTGTCGAAGGCGTTCTCCGATCACGTGCTCGACGCGACCAACGCGTACGCGTACTTCGCGAAGGACGAAGCCGAACTGGCCGGCCTGCCCGGCGATGCGATCGAGGCCGCCCGCGAGGCCGCGCAGAAGGACGGCAAGGAAGGCTGGAAATTCACGCTGCATTTCCCGTCGTATTTCCCGGTGCTGCAGTACGCGAACAACCGCGCGCTGCGCAAGACGCTCTATCGCGCGTATGCGACGCGCGCGTCGGAACTCGGGCCGCAATACGGCGACGGCAAGGCCGAATGGGACAACACGGCGATCGTCGCCGACGCGCTGAAGCTGCGCCGCGAAGAGGCGCAGATGCTCGGCTACCGCAACTTCGCCGAAGTGTCGCTCGCGCCGAAGATGGCCGAATCGCCGCAGCAGGTGATCGCGTTCCTCGAGGATCTCGCGACGCGCGCCCGCCCGCACGCGGAGAAGGACTGGGACGAGCTGCGCACGTTCGCCGCGAAGGAGCTCGGCCTCGCCGAACTCGCACCGTGGGACGTCGCGTACGCGGCCGAAAAGCTCCGCCAGCAACGCTATGCGTTCTCGGAAAACGAGGTCAAGCAGTACTTCCCGGAACCGGCCGCGCTGAAGGGCTTGTTCACCGTCACCGAAACGCTGTTCGGCGTGAAGATCAAGCCGGACGACGCGCCGGTGTGGCACAAGGACGTACGCTTCTTCCGCGTCGAGAACCGCGACGGCTCGCTCGTCGCGCAGTTCTATCTCGACCTGTACGCCCGCGAAGGCAAGCGCGGCGGCGCGTGGATGGACGACGCGCGTTCGCGCGCGAAGCGCGGCAGCGACGTGCAGACGCCCGTCGCGTACCTGACCTGCAACTTCTCCGCGCCGGTCGGCGGCAAGCCCGCGTGCTTCACGCACGACGAAGTCATCACGCTGTTCCATGAATTCGGTCACGGGCTGCACCACATGCTCACGCGCGTCGACGAGCTCGGCGTGTCGGGCATCAACGGCGTCGAATGGGATGCGGTCGAACTGCCGTCGCAGTTCATGGAAAACTTCTGCTGGGAATGGGACGTGCTGTCGTCGATGTCGTCGCACGTCGATACGGGCGCCGCGCTGCCGCGCGAGCTGTTCGACAAGATGATCGCCGCGAAGAACTTCCAGAGCGGGCTCGGCACGCTGCGCCAGATCGTGTTCTCGATGTTCGACATGCTGCTGCACGTCGATTTCGACCCGGCCGGCGCCACCGGCGTGACCGCGTTCGCGCGCGAGATCAACGAGCGCTATCACGTGATCCCGCAGGCGGCGTTCTCGCGCTGGCCGAACACGTTCAGCCATATCTTCGCGGGCGGCTATGCGGCCGGCTACTACAGCTACAAGTGGGCCGAGGTGCTGTCGGCCGATGCGTATGCGGCGTTCGAGGAAGCCGCCGCCGCCAGCGGCAGCGTGCTCGATGCGGCAACCGGCACCCGCTATCGCCGCGAAATCCTCGAGGTCGGCGGCAGCCGCCCCGCGATGGAATCGTTCAAGGCGTTCCGCGGCCGCGAGCCGCAGATCGACGCGCTGCTGCGCCACAACGGGATGGCGGCGTCCGCGCACTGAGCGCGCGCTGCCGGGTTCGTCCGGCTGCATCGACAGGCACCGCTTCGGCGGTGCCTTTTTTCATGGCGCGGGCGTGTCGTCGCCCGTTTCGTCGTCGAACAGCAGGAATTGCCCGTGGCGCTCGGCCGTGTCCTCGTCGATGCGCACGCCGACGCCGAGCAGCCGCACCGGCTGCGCGCGCCGCAACAACCCCTTCGCGAGCAGCGTGACGGCCGTCTCGGCATTCGTCGCGTCGGCCACGCACTCGACCGTCGTGCGCTGGAAATCGGCGAAGCGGATCTTCACGTACAGCTTGCGGATCGATCGCGCGGCGCCCGCTCGCTCGATCCGCGCGTCGAGCTGCACGACGAGGCGGCGAATTTCGTCCGCGCATTGCTCGAGCGTCGTCAGGTCGGTCACGTAGGTCGTCTCGACGCTGACCGACTTGCGCTCCTGGTCGGCCTGCACGGGCCGTTCGTCGATCCCGCGCGACAGTTCGTACAGGCGCCGCCCGAACGCGCCGAATTCGCGGTGCAGATCGATCAGCGGCCAGTCGCGCAATTGCGCGCAGGTCTGGATGCCGAGCCGGTCGAGCCGCGCGGCCGTCACCTTGCCGACGCCGTGCAGCTTGCGCACCGGCAGCGCCGCGACGAACGCGTCGATCTCGTGCGGCCGCACGACGAACAGCCCGTCGGGCTTGTTCCAGTCGGACGCGATCTTCGCGATGAACTTGTTCGGCGCGACGCCCGCCGACACGGTCACGCCGACCGTGTCGCGCACCCGCTCGCGGATCTCGCGCGCAATCAGCGTCGCACTGCCCTGGCAACGCGACGACCCGCTGACGTCGAGGTACGCCTCGTCGAGCGACAGCGGCTCGACGTCGGGCGTGTAGTCGCGATAGATCGCCATGATCTGTCGCGACGCCGCGCGATACTTGTCCATCGCGGACGGCAGGATCAGCAGGTCCGGACACTTGCGCATCGCCAGCGCCGACGACATCGCCGAATGCACGCCGTAGCGCCGTGCCTCGTAGTTGCAGGTCGCGATCACGCCGCGCTGGTCGGGGCGGCCGCCGACCGCGAGCGGGCGGTTGCGCAGCGACGGGTCGTCGCGCATCTCGACCGACGCGTAGAAGCAGTCGCAGTCGCAATGAATGATCTTGCGCATGCGCGGCGGCGCGTCGCCGGACGGTGCGTGCGGATCGGCAGGCGGGATGGTGGTCGGGTTCACGGTGCCGATACTGTACAAAAACACAGTGCCGGTTTCAACTGCCGCGTACGTCCGGGGCCGGCTGCGCGAACCGGCCGTCCGGCAGCGGCCCCCTCGCCCGTCGCCTCAACCGGCCGTCCGGCAGCGGCCCTCCGCCAGCGGCTGCGCCGTACCGGCCCGGTTTGTGCGGATCGTACCGGCCAGGCACGGGCGGCCGCACCTATACTCGTCTGCCGCGATACACGAAACGCAAAGGTGACGGATGAAGACGATCGGACTGATCGGCGGCATGAGCTGGGAATCGTCGGCCGAGTACTACCGGATGATCAACCGGCACTCGAAGGCATTGCACGGCGGGCATCACAACGCGAAGAGCGTGCTGGTCACGGTCGACTTCGCCGAAATCGAAGCGCTGCAGCGCACGCACGACTGGGCCGCGCTCGGCGAACGGATGGCCGACGCCGCCCGGCAGCTCGAAGCGGCCGGCGCCGATCTCGTGGTCCTGACGACCAATACGATGCATCGCGTGCACGACGCGATCGAAGCCGCGGTGACGCTGCCGTTCCTGCACATCGCCGATCCGACCGGCAGCGCGCTGCGCGACGCGGGCGTCGAGCGCGTCGCGCTGCTCGGCACGCGCTACACGATGGAGTTGCCGTTCTATGCGGCGCGGCTGCGCGAGAAGTTCGGGCTCGACGTGCTCGTGCCGGACGAGCGCGGGCGCGACGACGTGCACCGCATCATCTACGACGAGCTGTGCCACGGCGTCATTTCGGCGGAATCGCGCACGACGTATGTGTCGATCATCGACGCACTGGCGAAGCGCGGCGCGCAGGCCGTGATCCTCGGCTGCACGGAAATCACGCTGCTGATCGGCGCAGACGACTCGCCGCTGCCGGTCTTCGATACGACCGCGCTGCACGCAAAGGCGGCCGTCGAGTGGGCGGCGCGCTGAATGACGCGCGCCGGCGCGGATCGACAATCGCCGTCCGAGAGCATCGCCGCATTGTTCCGTGCGGCAGGATTCACGCTCCCGGCGGGCGCGTCGCCGCGCGCCCCGCCCGCGAATCACGCGACTCGCTTCACGCGGGCGCACCGAAATAACGGGCGGGCGCGGAAAACAAAAAACCCGGCATGGAGCCGGGTTTTTCGTAGACGAAGTGCGCATCGGTCAATTGCGCGGCACATCGTCTGGTGTGCTTGGTTGCGGGGACAGGATTTGAACCTGTGACCTTCGGGTTATGAGCCCGACGAGCTGCCAGACTGCTCCACCCCGCGTCAGAGAAATAAATTATAGGGTGAGGAAGTACTCACGTCAATACCTTTGTCACAGTTTCTGCTTCCGCTGCCCGGGCGACGATGCGCGGCCCCAGGCACGCATCGCATGACGCGCGCGTTCGCACCCCATGCTCGCGGTAAGATGGCGGCCTTCGCATTCACGCCGCACGCACTCTCCCGTTCATGAAAATCGCCACCTGGAACGTCAACTCGCTCAACGTCCGCAAACAGCACGTGCTCGACTGGCTCGCGCAAAGCGGAGCCGACGTACTGTGCCTGCAGGAACTGAAGCTGCCGGACGAGAAATTCCCGCGCGCCGATCTCGAGGCGATCGGCTACCGCAGCTGGTTCGCCGGCCAGAAGACCTACAACGGCGTCGCGATCCTCGTGCGCGACACGCTCGCCGTCGACGAATCGGACGTCGTGCGCAACATCCCCGGCTTCGAAGACACGCAGCAGCGCGTGATCGCCGCGACGGTCGACGGCGTGCGGATCGTGTCCGCGTACTTCCCGAACGGCCAGGCGCTCGACTCCGACAAGTTCGTCTACAAGATGCAATGGCTCGACGCGCTGCAGGCGTGGCTGCGCACCGAGCTGCAACGCTATCCGAAGCTCGCGCTGCTCGGCGACTACAACATCGCGCCGGAAGACCGCGACGTGCACGATCCCGCGAAATGGGAAGGCCAGAACCTCGTGTCGCCGCAGGAGCGCGCGCACTTCAAGCAGTTGATCGAACTCGGCTTCGTCGATGCGTTCCGCCGCTTCGAACAGCCGGAGAAAACCTTCACGTGGTGGGACTACCGGATGATGGCGTTCCGCCGCAACGCGGGGCTGCGCATCGACCACATCCTGCTGTCGCCGGCGCTCGCGGCGACCTGCGCGTCGTGCGAAGTCGATCGCACGCCGCGCACGTGGGAACAGCCGTCCGACCATACGCCCGTCGTCGCGATCGTCGCCTGATCGCGCACGCGCCCGCGCGCGATCAGCGCCGCGCGGGCGCCGGCCCGAGATGGGCCCACAGGAAACCGAATTCGGCTGCATCGGCTTGCGCGCGTTCGAGATCGTCCGCAGTGCCGTGGCCGCCGTCGGTGTTCTCCCAGTACCACACCCGTTCGTGACCGAGCGCCTGCATGCGCGCGGCCATCTTGCGCGCATGCGCGGGATGCACGCGGTCGTCGCGCGTCGACGTCGTCAGCAACAACGGCGGATACACGACACCTTCGCGCACGCGGTGATACGGCGAATACGCGGCCAGCGCCGCGCCCTCGCGCAGATCGTCCGGGTCGCCGTATTCGTCGAGCCACGCGGCGCCCGCGTGCAGCTTCGGATAGCGCTGCATGTCGAGCAGCGGCACGCGGCACAGCACCGCACCGAACAGCTCCGGCCGCTGCATCATGCACGCGGCGACCAGCAACCCGCCGTTGCTGCCGCCCTCGATTCCAAGCTGCGCGGCGGTCGTCACGCCCGTCGCGGCCAGATCCTCGGCGACCGCGATGAAATCGTCGAACGAACGCTGCCGGTGTTCGCGCTGCGCGTCGACGTGCCAGCGCGGCCCGAATTCGCCGCCGCCGCGGATGTGCGCGAACGCCATCACGCCGCCGCGTTCGAGCCAGCCGATGCCGAACGCATCGCTGTAACCCGGCAGGTTCGGGATCGCGAAGCCGCCGTAGCCCGACAACAGGCACGGCCGCGCGACCCGCGCCATGCCCTCCGTCGGGTCGAGCGCATCGCGCGGCCCGATCAGCGTGTACGGCACCACCGTGCCGTCCCGCGAACGCGCGCTCGCGCGGCGCACGACGAGCCCGGACGCATCGAACTGCACCGGCGGCCGGTCGAGCAGCACGCGGCGCGCGCCCGCATCGTCCGCGCGGTCGGCCAGATCGGCCAGCCAGCATTCGGGCGGATCGAGATACGTATCGACGTCGACGTACACCTCGTCGTTCAGCGTCGCTTCGACGGGCTCGACATCGATCTGCGCATCGCCCGGCCATTCGAACGGCCGCGCATCCCACGTCCACGACCCGTCGTCGCGCTGCCGCGGCTGCCACAGCATCGTGCGGTTGTGCACGTCGTCGAGCCAGCTCGCGATCAGCGTCGTGCGCGTGTGCGTCCACGTACAGGCGGACGTCGTCGGCTGCGGCGCGAACAGCGTCGTGAAGTCGCGCGCGCCGGCGAGGAACGCCTGCTCGCGGATCGCGAGCAGCGAGCCGCCCGCGTGGCGCGCGCCGTCGCAATCCCAGTCGAGGCGCGGCTCCAGCACGAGCCAGCCTTCCCAGAACCCGACCTCGACGTGCGTCGGCACGTCGTAGCGCGCCCATTCGCCCGCGTCGGTCAGCCGGTACGCATGCGCATCGAAGAAATCGACGCTGCGCCACGCGACGTGGCGGCGGTCGATCGGATCGAACCACGCACCCGCGCTGATGTCGTCCGGCTCGCCCTTGAACACGACCGGCGCGTCGGCGAGCGCGGTGCCGCGCACCCAGCGCCGCGCTTCATACGGATAACCGGCCGCGGTCGCATGCGCTTCGCCGCGATCCCAGCTCACGTAAACGGTGTCGCGATCGATCCAGCCGACCGTGTGATGGCCCGGCTCGTCGATCGTGAAGCCGCCGTCGACGAACCGGCGCTCGACGAGATCGAACTCGCGCACGACGACCGCGTCGGCGCCGCCCGGCGACAGCGACAGCAGCACGCGATCGCCGTCCGGATACAGGATCGCCTCCTGCTCGAACACCCACGACTCGCCCTCTTCGGCGCCGAGCGCGTCGATATCGAGCAGCGTTTCCCAGTCGGGACGGCCGGCACGCCAGTCGTCCCAGCGCGTGCGGCGCCACAGCCCCTTCGGGTGGAGATCGTCCTGCCACAGGTCGTACGCCCAGTCGCGCCAGCGGGTCGGAATCACCGGGCGTTCGCGCGGCAGATACGCTTTCGCGAGACGCGCGGTCAGCGCGCGATAGGCATCGTCGTCGCGCAGCGCGGCGCGCGTGCGCGCATTCTGCTCGTCGACCCACGTGCGGACGCGCTTGCTGTCGAGCGCTTCGAGGAAACGGAACGGGTCGGCCCCGGCGGGCCAGCGGAAGGAATCGGACATTGAGGATCGGCGGAATGGCAAACTGCGTGCAAACCGCGATTATGTCCGATCGCGGCATGCGCGGGCCCGCGCATGCCGCGAATCGAGCTCAGGGCTCCAGATGGAGTTCCTGGATCTTGCGCGTGATCGTGTTGCGGCCGATGCCGAGCCGCTCCGCGGCCTCGACCTTGCGGCCGCGCGTGAAGTCGAGCGCCTCGCGGATCACGGCCGCCTCGAAGCGGCGCGCGAGTTCGTCCATCACGTCGGCCGAGTTCTCGCGCAACAGCCGCGCGACTTCGGTGCGCAACCCGTGCTCCCACACCGGGTAGCCGGCAGGCGCACCGCCGTTCGCCGCGCTCGCGACGGGCGCGGACGCCGCCGGCGCGGCACCGATCGCGGCAGGCACGGCCGCGGCGTGGCCGCCGCTGCCGAGCGCGTCCGTGCCGTCGCCCGTCGCGGCGGCCGGCGCAGCGGGCGCGCCGGCCGGCACGAGATCGGGCGGCAGATCCTTGATCTCGACCGTCTGCGCGGGCGCCATCACGGTCAGCCAGTTCGCGAGGTTCTCGAGCTGCCGCACGTTGCCGGGAAACGGCAGCGAGCTCAGGTACGCGAGCGCGTCGTCGGACACGCGCTTCGGCTCGACGCCGAGATCGCGCGCGCTTTTCTGCAGGAAGTGGCGCGTGAGCAGCGCGATGTCCTCGCTGCGTTCGCGCAGCGGCGGCAGGCGCAGCCGGATCACGTTGAGCCGGTGGTAAAGGTCCTCGCGGAACAGCCCCTGCCGCACGCGCGACTCGAGATTCTGGTGCGTCGCGGCGATCACGCGCACGTTCGCGCGCAGCGGGTTGTGGCCGCCCACGCGGTAGAACTGCCCGTCCGACAGCACGCGCAACAGGCGCGTCTGCAGGTCGAACGGCATGTCGCCGATTTCGTCGAGGAACAGCGTGCCGTTCTCGGCCTGCTCGAAGCGGCCCTGCCGCGTCGTCTGCGCGCCGGTGAACGCGCCGCGCTCGTGGCCGAACAGTTCGGATTCAAGCAGATCCTTCGGAATCGCCGCCGTGTTCAGCGCGATGAACGGCCCGTTCGCGCGCGGGCTGTGACGGTGCAGCGCCCGCGCGACGAGCTCCTTGCCGGTGCCCGACTCGCCGGTGATCAGCACGGTCGCGGCCGAATGCGACAGCCGGCCGATCGCGCGGAACATGTCCTGCATCGCGGGCGCCTGCCCGAGCATCTCGGGCGCCTCGGCCACGCGCTCGTCCTGCGGCGCGCCGCCGCGCAGGCTTTCTTCCACCGCGCGGCGGATCAGCTCGACGGCCTTGTCGACGTCGAACGGCTTCGCGAGGTATTCGAACGCGCCGCCCTGGAACGCCGCGACGGCGCTGTCGAGATCGGAGAATGCCGTCATGATGATGACGGGCAGGCCCGGCAGCCGCTCGTGCATCGCCTGCAGCAACTCGAGGCCCGAGCCGCCCGGCATCCGGATGTCGGACACGAGCACCTGCGGCGTCTCGTGGTCGAGCGCGGCCAGCGCGTCGCGCACGTTCGCGAAGCTCTTCGTCGCGAAGCTGTCCCGGGCGAGTGCCTTCTCAAGCACCCAGCGGATCGATTGGTCGTCGTCTACTATCCAGATCGGCTTCATAGGTCGGTCAGGTATGGGTGAATCGCATGTCGCCGCTCAATGGTCGAGCGGCAACAGAATCTGAAATTCGGTACGGCCGGGCCGGCTTTCGACCTCGATCATCCCGTCGTGCTGCTGCACGAACGTCTGGGCGAGCGTGAGGCCGAGGCCACTGCCGTCGTCGCGCCCGGACACGAGCGGATAGAAGATCCGGTCGCGGATCTCTTCCGGAATGCCGGGCCCGTTGTCGATCACGTGCAAGTCCAGTGCCAGCCGGTACAGGCGCTTGGCGATCGTCACCTTGCGCGCGATGCGCGTGCGCAGCTCGATCTTCGCGTCGCCCTGCGCGATCCGTTCGCGCAGCGCCTGCGCGGCGTTGCGCACGATGTTCAGCAGCGCCTGGATCAACTGCTCCTTGTCGCCGCGCAGGTCCGGCACGCTGACGTCGTAGTCGCGCTCGATCGTGAGCCCGCGCGGGAATTCCGCGAGCATCACCGCGCGCACGCGTTCGCACACTTCATGAATGTTCACGTCGCCGACGATGTGCGGATGCCGGTGCGGCTCCAGCAACCGGTCGACGAGCGTCTGCAGGCGGTCGGACTCCTTGATGATCACCTGCGTGTATTCGCGCAACTCGCCGCGCTCGCGCTCGCCCAGTTCGAATTCGAGCAGCTGGGCTGCGCCGCGAATGCCGCCGAGCGGGTTCTTGATCTCGTGCGCGAGGTTGCGGATCAGTTGCTTGTTGACCGCGGTCAGGTCGTGGATGCGCTCTTCGCGGTCGGTGCGCGACTGCCGTTCGTTCTCGAACAGCTCGACGAGCACGAAATCGGGCGCGTTCTCGAGGAAGCCGACGATCGCATGCACATGCAGCGGTTCGCGGCCGGGCCGGTCGAGCACGGTATCGAGGTGCGTCGCGTGAAAGCGTTCCTGGCCGATCGCGGTGATCGTCGACGCGAGCTCGTTCGCGTTCGGGAAAATCTCGCCCCACGGCCGCTGCGCGAGCTGCCGCCGCGAGATGTCGAGCATCGCCTCCGCGGACGGGTTCGCGAACGCGACCCGCAGCGTCTTGCGGTCGAGCACGATCACGACCGTCGGCAGTGCTTCGAGCCCCGCCAGCAGACCCGAGCGCGCGAGCCGCTCGTCGTCCGTCAGTCGTTCGGGCTGCCCCGTTTTCGCCTTGATCAGATTCTTCAGAACCATCTGCGTGCTTGTCGCGCCTCACCGGGCCAGAAAATGAAAATCGTCGGAACAAAAAAGGGACGGCCGGACGCCGTCCCCTTTCAGACTCCGCCGTTCCCGCCGCAAGCCGCGCGACGGGAACGAACCGGCATGACGGCGCTGAATCGAAGCGCCATCGCCGATTAGAGCGAGTAGTACATCTCGAACTCGATCGGGTGCGTCGTCATGCGGAACTTCGCCAGCTCCTGCTCCTTCAGCGCGAGGTACGCGTCGATCATGCCGTCCGTGAACACGCCGCCGCGCGTCAGGAACTCGCGATCCTTGTCGAGTGCTTCGAGTGCCTGGTCGAGGCCCGCGCACACGGTCGGGATCTTGGCATCCTCTTCCGGCGGCAGGTCGTACAGGTTCTTGTCCGCTGCTTCGCCCGGATGGATCTTGTTCTGGATCCCGTCGAGGCCGGCCATCATCAGCGCCGTGAAGCACAGGTACGGGTTCGCCATCGGATCCGGGAAGCGCGTTTCGATACGGCGGCCCTTCGGGTTCGACACGTGCGGAATGCGGATCGATGCCGAACGGTTGCGTGCCGAGTACGCGAGCTTGACCGGTGCCTCGAAGTGCGGGACCAGACGCTTGTACGAGTTCGTCGTCGGGTTCGTGATCGCGTTCAGTGCACGGGCGTGCTTGATGATGCCGCCGATGTAGAACAGCGCCAGTTCCGACAGGCCCGCATAGCCGTTGCCCGCGAACAGGTTCTGGCCGTCCTTCCAGATCGACTGGTGAACGTGCATGCCCGAACCGTTGTCGCCGACGACCGGCTTCGGCATGAACGTCGCCGTCTTGCCGTACGAGTGCGCAACGTTATGGATGATGTACTTCGACCATTGCGTCCAGTCGGCGCGCTGAACCAGCGTCGAGAACTTCGTGCCGATTTCGTTCTGGCCCTGGCCCGCCACTTCGTGGTGGTGCACTTCGACCGGGATGCCGAGCTGTTCGAGCAGCAGGCACATTTCCGAACGCATGTCCTGGAACGTGTCGACCGGCGCGACCGGGAAGTAGCCGCCCTTCGTGCCCGGGCGGTGGCCCGTGTTGCCGCCTTCGAATTCCTTGCCTGCCGACCACGGCGCTTCTTCCGAGTTGATCTTCACGAAGCAGCCCGACATGTCCGTGTTCCACTGGACCGAGTCGAAAATGAAGAATTCCGGTTCCGGACCGAAGTAGGCCGTGTCGCCGATGCCCGTGCTCTTCAGGTACGCTTCGCCGCGCTTCGCGAGCGAACGCGGATCGCGCTCGTAGCCCTTGCCGTCGGCCGGCTCGACCACGTCGCAGGTCAGCACGAGAGTCGACTCTTCGTAGAACGGGTCGACGAACGCTGCGTTCGGGTCCGGCATGAGCAGCATGTCCGACGCCTCGATGCCCTTCCAGCCCGCGATCGACGAACCGTCGAATGCATGCCCGCTTTCGAACTTGTCTTCGTCAAACGCCGAAACCGGCACCGACACGTGCTGCTCCTTGCCGCGCGTATCCGTGAAGCGGAAATCGACAAACTTGACGTCCTCGTCCTTCACGAGCTGCATGACGTCGGCGACGGTTTTACTCATAACCTCTTCTCCTGATTGAACAATTCCGGCGGACTGGGAAACCGCCTCGTTTATCGAGCTGACCGGGGTCTTGCTTTGGCGCAGCGCGCCCCGATTCGACCGAATTCTATATAGCAGCTTCCGTGCCAACCATCGCAAAACCGACGCGGATCACGCCAGCCCGCGCCGTGGCGGGGCTCGCCTGCGCAATTGCAGGGCTCTCCGCCGTACTGGCGCTGGCGGGGGCGCACCGAAATGGTGCGCTCGTATGGATACGGCGGCGCAACCGAATCATCCTGGTGCATTCGCGCCATTTTGCACTTTTTTGGTGAACGCGTGGTCCGTGCCTGCACCACCGCTCACGCCGGCATCCGCGCGACGCCGCCGCGCTAGAATGCTCGTTTGACCGATACGGAGACCCTGCCATGAGTACGCTCGACCAGCTTTACGCGAAGGCCGACGAACGCCGCGCACAAGGCGCGCTCAACTACGCCGGCGCGCTGCTGCCGGTCGAGGCGTTCGAACTGCTGCAGCTCGACCCGTCGGCGCGCCTCGTCGACGTGCGCACGCGCGCCGAGCTCGACTGGGTCGGCCGCCCGCTCGTCGGCGACGGCCAGTACCTGCACGTCGAATGGACGCGCTACCCGGGCGGCGTGCCGAACGCCGAATTCGTCAACGAACTGAAGGCGGCCCTCCCGGCCGATACACCCATCCTGTTCCTGTGCCGCAGCGCCGCGCGCTCGAAGCTCGCCGCGGTCGCGTCCGCGCAGGCCGGTTTCACGAAGGCCTTCGACCTGCTGGAAGGCTTCGAGGGCGCCAAGGACGCCGAAGGCCACCGCAAGACGGTCGACGGCTGGTGCTTCCGCAAACTCCCGTGGATCGGCGCCTGACGGCGCGCCGCGCCCGCCGGTTGCGACAGCCTCATCGTCGAGCCGGGCGATGACATGCCGATGACGGGCCGCATTGCGCGGCCCGTTGTTTTTGGTACGGCCCCGTTGCAGGCCGCTCAGGCGCGCGGCGTATCGGGCTCGACGACGTCGCCGCCGAGCAGGTGCACGCCTTCGCGCAGCTTCACGAACGCGGCCGCGACCGCTTCCGGCTCGCCCTTCACGCCGAGATCGATGTGACGGCGCGCGTAGATGCCGCCGCGCTCCGCGTCGCCGACGCTCGGCAGGCTGAATACGCGCACGCCGGGGAAATCGCGCTCGATCTTCTCCATCAGCGGCGTCAGCGTCGATTCCGGCAACTCGAACACGACCAGCGAGCGCTCGGCATGCGGCGTCGCGTGATGCAGATGCGCGTACTTCGTATCGAGCACCCACTCGATCATCGGCCACGCCATCACCGGGAAGCCCGGCACGAAGTGGAGATGACCGACCGAGAAGCCGGGAATCCGGTTGTAGCCGTTCGGGATGATCGTCGCGCCCGCCGGAAACACGCCCATGTTGAAGCGATGCTGGTTCTCCGGCGATTCGAAATCGACCGGCGTGGCCGGGTCGGCGTGCGTCTCGCGAATGCGTTCCGAAATCAGCGCCTTCGCTTCCGGATGCAGCTCGAGCGGCACGCCGAGCGCGGCGGCCGCGCACTGGCGCGTATGGTCGTCGGGCGTCGCGCCGATCCCGCCCGTCGAGAACACGATGTCGCCCGACGCGATCGCACGCGCGAGCGTCGCGGTGATGCGCGCCGGATCGTCGCCGACGTATTCGGCCCAGTCGAGCGCGAGGCCGCGCGCGCCGAGCAGCTCGATGACCTTCGCCAGATGCTTGTCCTGCCGGCGGCCCGAAAGGATTTCGTCGCCGATGATGATGATGCCGATGCTCATGCCTGCCCCATGTCGATTGCGGTGGCGCGCGCGCTGGCGCGCAGGTCCTCCAGCGCGCGCAGGCAGTAGTACCCGAACCACAGCGCCGAGAAGACGAGGATGAAAGCGTATACCCAGATCATGGCGGCCGCGACGAACGGGAACAGCACCATCATCCAGACCGACGAAACCCACACGAAGGTCGGCACGGTGCCGAGCAGCCCGGTCGCGACGCCGATGCCGATCAGCGGCCAGCGGTGCCGGCGCACCAGCGCGCGGCGCTCGTCGCGGCTCGCGTGCAGCGCGAGCGCGTCGTAGGTCATCACGCGATACGTGAGCCAGCCCCAGATCACCGGCGGCAGCAGCGCGAAGAACGGCGGAATCAGCCACAGCGGGATCGTGACGACGAGCAGCACGACGCCGACGATCGCCGCGCCGAGCGAATTGACCACGCTGCCGAAGAAGGTGCCGCCCCGCTTCGGCTCGAGCGCCGCGAACTGCCGGTTCGACAGGTGCTTGATCACGACCGGCATCGAGATCGTCGCGATCAGCAGCAGCACGGTCAGCACGATCAGCGGAATCGCGAGCGACACGACCACGAACGGCGCGACGACCGCGTGCAGTTGCGACATGCCGATCGCATCGAACGCGCGATACAGCGCGGCCGTCAGCACGAAGCCGTCGAGCGCGCCGCGCGCGACGTCGATCAGCGTCTGCCACGAGAACCACAGCACGGCGCCCCACAGCAGCGCCGAGACGACGAACGGCATCAGCGTGAGCCACAGCATGCGCGGGTGCAGCGCGCTGGCGAACGCCCGGACGAAGGAACGCAGCAAGTCGTTCATGCGAGCCTATGGAGTATGGATTGACGGAGAAAAACGGGGAAAGGATAAACCACGCGGCCCGCCTGCGCCAAAGCGCCTGCGGGCCGCGTGGAAGCGTCGCTCGACGGGAGACAGGCCGGAATCGGGATCAGGCCGACGCCGCGCCGCGTTTCGCGGGAAACAGGCGCCGGAAGATCCGCACGAACGCCAGGCCGTGCTGCGACCAGAAGCCGTCGCCGTAGGACACGCCCTCGACCTGCTCGCGGATGCCGGTCGGCTCGATCGTGCGGTTCCACGACGCGGTGCCGAACATCATGTCCCACCACGGGAACAACACGCCGAAGTTGCAGCCATATTTGGTGCCTTCGTGGCCGTAGCCGACCGCATGGTGCCGGCGGTGGAAGATCGGGCTGACAAGCAGGCGCTCGCCGATGCGGCCGTACGACAGCCGCGCATTCGTATGCTGGATGCTCTGCAGGAAGTTCGTGACCGCGGTCAGCACGACGAACTGCGACGGCGTCACGCCGATCACGAGCGCGATCGCCGCGAAGAAGCACGACTGGATCACGTCGTCGAGCAGGTGGTTGCGGTCGTCGCACCACAGCGACATCTGACGCTGGCTGTGATGAACCGCGTGCAGCTCCCACCAGATGCCGAACTTGTGCTGCCAGCGGTGATACCAGTAGCCGGCGAAATCGAGCACGACGAGGTAGATCGCGAACGCGACGATCGGCTGCGAGGTCACGCCCGGCCACAGGTAGTCGAGGTTGACGTTCGACACGCCATGCAGGCGCAGCCACGCCTGGAAGTTGTCGAACACCGGCTGCAGCGCGAAGAAGAAGAACAGCGTGTAGATGCCGAGCTTCGAGATCGCCGTGTAGATCACGTCGACCCGCACCGCACGGCGGTTCTTCCAGCGCTCGACCGGCAGCAACGCCTCGAGCGGGCGCAGCAGCGCGAACATCAGCACCATCTGCAGCGCGCCGATGATCACCCAGTACAGCGCGTCGTAGGTGTCCTCGTCGTAGTCCATCAGGTTGAACTTGAAGAGGAGCGGCTGCACGACGTCGACGTACAGCCAGGTCTGGATGTCCGACACGAACGCATCGATCAGGTGCAGCATCGTCCGCCTCCGCCCGTCACGCGCCGTTCGCCGCCTTCCACGGCGCGCGGTCGTAGAAGTAGATCCCGTGCGGCGAGCGGCCGACGGCGATCGTCTGCACCAGCTTGCGCGAGGCCAGATCGATGATCCCGACCTTCTTCGCGAAACGGAACGTCACCCACAGCGTCTTCTTGTCGGCGGACAGCTCCATGTCGTCGGGGCCCGGCAGCAGGCCGGTGATGTCGCCGACGTTGGTGAGCGCGTTCTCGTCGATGATGCTGATCGTGTTCGCGACGCGGTTGGTGACCGCGACGTGCGTGCCGTCGGCGAGCGAGCGGAAGTTGTGCGCGCCCTTGCCCGTGTAGATCTGCTTGACGACCTTCTGGTTGCGCCAGTCGACGACCGCGACGTAATCCGCGCCGGTCATCCCGACCAGCAGGAACTTGTCGTCGGGCGTGAGCCACAGGCCGGCCGGCACCTTGCCGACCTTCATCTTCCACTTGACCGTCTGCGTCGGCAGATCGATCGCCGCGATCTCGCCGGACACCTGCAGCGACACGAGCAGCGTCTTGCTGTCCTTCGTGAACGCGAGGTGGCTCGGCATCACCGCGAGCGGCACGCGCTTCACGAGCTTCAGGTCGCGGCCGTCGTAGCCGTAGATGTCGACGCGATCGAGCCGCAAACCGGCCGCCGCGAACCACTTGCGGTCGGGCGAGAAGCCGAGCTGGTAAGGATCGTCGATCCCTTCGACGGTGCGCTGCAGCTTGCCCGTCTTCGGATCGAGGAACATCAGGCTGTTCGAGACCGAATTCGCGACGATCAGCGACGCATTGTCGGGCGTCGCCATCAAATGGTGCGGCTCCTTGCCGGTCGGCATCGTGGAAACGACTTCGCGGGTCTGCTGGTCGATCAGGGAAAGCGTCGCTTCGGCCGAATTCAGGACGATCACGTTATTCGCGTGTGCGGCGGGCGCCAGCACGGCGGCGGCCAGCGCAAGCGTGCGGCCGAAGGAAAGGAAAGTGCGCATGAAGACTCACGTCGTGGAACAGCAGTGATTGTAGAACGTTCGGCGGGCCCCTCCGGTTGACCCATGCCGGGATTGCGCCGCTTTTGCGCCACCTTGCCGCACGCCGGGCGGCCGCACGGGCCGCCGCGGCGCGGGCCCGGGCTGTCCGTGCAGGCCCGGCCGACCGATGTCGCGCTAGCGCTGCATCGACTCCCAGACCTTGTGCAGACGCTTGACAGAGACCGGCATCGGCGTGCGCAGTTCCTGCGCGAACAGCGAAATCCGCAGTTCCTCAAGCAGCCAGCGGAATTCCGCGAGCCGCGCATCGGCGACGCCGCCGCGCTGCGACACCGCGCGCTGGTACTGCTGGACGAGCGGCAGCAGCTCGGCCGACTGCTTCGCGTCGCGCGCCGGATCGGCCTTCAGCTTGTCGATCCGCAGCGCGATGCCTTTCAGATAGCGCGGGAAATGCGCAAGCTGCGCGTAAGGCGTGTCGATCACGAAGCGCTTGCCGACCAGCGCGGCCAGTTGCTGCTGCAGGTCGGCATGGGCCTGCGCGAACGGCTTCGCCTGCGCGAGCTTCTTCACGAGGCCCGCGTATTCGGCCAGGATCTGCCCGACGAGCCGTGCGATTTCCTGCGCGAGCAGGTTCAGCCGGCTCCTGCCCTCGTCGCGGCGCGTGTGGAAGCTCGCGTCATCGTCGGGCAGCGGGTCCTGCAGGCACGCGCGGTCGAGCGCCGTGTCGATCAACTGGTCGCGCAGCTCGTCCTGCGTGCCGAGCGACATGTACTGCATCGCCATCTCGCGCAGGCCCGGCAGGTTCTTTTCCAGGAACTTGATCGGCTCCTTCAACTGCAGCGCGAACAGCCGCCGCAAGCCGGCCCGGTGGATGCGCGCGGCCTCCTCCGGCGAATCGAACACCTCGACGTCGCAATGCGTGCCGCGGTCGACGAGCGCCGGATAGCCGTACAGCGTCTGGCCGCGCCGGCGGATTTCCAGCAGCTCGGGCAGCTTGCCGAAATTCCACGTCGTCAGGTTCTCGTACAACGCCGTCGCGCCGGTTTCCGTCAGGGCGGCCATCCGTGGGGCGGCCGTCTGCGGCGCGGCGCCCTTGCCCGGCTTGCCGCCCTTCGCGGCCGAAGCCTGCGCGGCGGCCGGCGCCGGCGCGCCGACTGCATCGCCCGCGCCGGCGTCGCCGCCCGGCGCGAGCGTCGACGCCGCCGCGATCTTCTGGAACTGCTGCTGCGCCTGCGCGCCGAGCTCCTGGCGAAGCTGCGCGAGATTGCGCCCCATCGCGAGCTGGCGGCCGTGCTCGTCGATCACCTTGAAATTCATGAACAGATGCGCGGGCAACGTCTCGAGCTTGAAATCGGCCGACTTCATCGCGACCTGCGTCTCGCCGCGCACGTCGGCGATCAGCGCCTCGACGAGCCCGCCCGCGCCAAAGCGCTCGCGCCCCATCCGCTCGACGAAGCCCGCCGCGTACTCGGGCAGCGGCACGCAGTGCCGGCGCAGCTTCTGCGGCAGCGACTTCAACAGCAACTGCACCTTTTCCTTCAGCATCCCCGGCACGAGCCACTCGCAGCGGCGCGCATCGACCTGGTTCAGCGCGAAGAGCGGCACCGCGAGCGTCACGCCGTCGCGCGGCGTGCCGGGCTCGAAGTGATACGTGAGCGCCATCTCGACGCCGGCCATCGTCGCGCGCTTCGGGAACAGATCGGTCGTCACGCCGGCCGCCTCGTGGCGCATCAGGTCGTCGCGCGACAGGTACAGCAGCCGCTGCTTGTCGTCGGGCTGGCCGGCCTTCTTCACCTCGTCGCGATACCAGCGCTCGAACGCGGCGCCCGTATGGATGCCTTCCGGAATCGCATGGTCGTAGTACGCGTAGATCAGCTCGTCGTCGACCAGCACGTCCTGGCGGCGCGACTTGTGTTCGAGCTGCTCGATGTCGGCGAGCAGCTTGCGGTTGTGCGCGAAGAACGGCAGCTTCGTGTCGAATTCGCCTTCGACCAGCGCGCCGCGGATGAACAATTCACGTGCGCGCGCCGGGTCCTGCTTGCCGAACGCGACGCGCCGCCGGTGGTAGATCGGCAACCCGTACAGCGTCGCGCGCTCGAACGCGCTCACCTGCGCCGGACGCTTTTCCCAGTGCGGCTCCGACAGCGATTTTTTCAGCAGATGCGCGCCGACCTTCTCGACCCACTCGGGCTCGATCTTCGCGAGGCAGCGCGCGTACAGCCGGCTCGTCTCGACGAGTTCGGCCGCCATCACCCAGCGGCCGGCCTTCTTCGCGAGCGCGGAGCCGGGCCACAGGTAGAACTTGATGCCGCGCGCGCCGAGGTAATGCGGATCGTCGTCCGCTTTCATCCCGATATTGCCGAGCAGGCCCGTCAACAGGGCCAGATGAATCTGTTCGTAGGTGGCCTCGACTTCGTTGAGTCGCCAGCCGTGCTCGCGCACGACCGTCAGCAACTGCGAATGAACGTCGCGCCACTCGCGCAGCCGCAGGTGCGACAGGAAATTCTGCCGGCAGGCGTCGACGAGCTGGCGATTCGACTTCTTGTGCGCGACGGCTTCCTCGAACCACGCCCAGATCTTCAGCCACTGCAGGAATTCGGAGCGCTCGTCGGCAAACCGGCGGTGCGCCTGGTCGGCCTGCTCCTGCGCTTCGATCGGGCGATCGCGCGGATCCTGCACGGACAGCGCGCTCGCGATGATCAGCACCTCGCGCAGCGACTGCTGGTCGCGCGCGGCCAGAATCATCCGGCCGACGCGCGGGTCGAGCGGCAGCCGCGCGAGCTCGCGGCCGAGCGACGTCAGCGCGTTGTCGTCGTCGACCGCGCCGAGCTCGTTCAGCAACTGGTAGCCGTCCGCGATCGCGCGGCCGGGCGGCGGCTCGAGGAACGGGAACGATTCGATCGCCGTCAGGTGCAGCGACTTCATCCGCAGGATCACCGACGCGAGCGACGAACGCAGGATTTCCGGATCGGTGAAGCGTGCGCGCGCCTGGTAGTCGCTTTCCTCGTACAAGCGGATGCACACGCCGTCGGCCACGCGGCCGCAACGGCCCGCGCGCTGGTTCGCGGCCGCCTGCGAGATCGACTCGACCTGCAACTGCTCGACCTTGTTCCGGTACGAATAGCGCTTCACGCGCGCGAGACCGGTGTCGACCACGTAGCGGATGCCCGGCACCGTCAGCGAGGTTTCGGCCACGTTGGTCGCGAGCACGATGCGGCGCGCGTTCGACGCCTTGAACACCTTGTCCTGGTCGGCCGCCGACAGCCGCGCGAACAGCGGCAGGATCTCGGTATGCGGCGGATGGTGCTTGCGCAACGCCTCGGCCGCCTCGCGTATCTCGCGCTCGCCGGGCAGGAACACCAGCACGTCGCCGGGGCCTTCGCGGCACAGCTCGTCGACCGCGTCGACGATCGCGTCCATCAGGTCGCGCTCGGCCTCGCGCGCGGTCTTCACGCGATCGCGGCCGCCCGTGCCTTCCGCGTTCTTCACCGCCGGGCGATCCTCGGCCACCGGGCGGTAACGCATCTCGACCGGATACAGCCGCCCGCTCACCTCGATCACGGGCGCCGGACGCTCGTCGGTGCCGAAATGGCGCGCGAAGCGGTCGGCGTCGATCGTCGCGGACGTGACGATCAGCTTCAGGTCCGGCCGCCGCGGCAGGATCTCCTTCAGATAGCCGAGCAGGAAGTCGATGTTCAGGCTGCGCTCGTGCGCCTCGTCGATGATCAGCGTGTCGTACGCCTTCAGCAACGGGTCGGTCTGCGTCTCGGCGAGCAGGATGCCGTCCGTCATCAGCTTCACGGACGCGCCCGGCGCGAGATTGTCGGTAAAGCGCACCTTGTAGCCGACCACCTCGCCGAACGGCGTGCCGAGTTCCTCGGCGATCCGGCGGCCGGTGGACGATGCGGCCAGGCGCCGCGGCTGCGTATGGCCGATCAGGCCCGTGCCGCCGGCGCCGAGCCCGCGGCCGAGATCGAGACAGATCTTCGGCAACTGCGTGGTCTTGCCCGAGCCCGTTTCACCACAGACGATGACGACCTGGTGGCCGGCGATCGCGCGCGCGATTTCGTCGCGCTTGCCCGACACGGGCAGGCTTTCGGGGTATGTGATCGGCGGGACGGGGTTCGGTGCGACGGCGGCCCGCGGCGCACGCTCGCGGCGCGGGGCACGCTCGCCCGCGGCCTGCGGCGCGCCCTTCGCGGCCGGCTGGCGCGCGTCGCCGCGCGGTTCGTCATCGCGCGGCCCGCGCGGCGCGGGTGCCGGCTTGCCCGCCGGCTTGTCCTGCTGCCCGCGCGGCGGCTGGCCGGGCTGCTCTCGCGCGTCGGCCGCACCATCCGGGTGCTTCGCCGACGGCGTATTGGCCCGCGTCGGCGCGGGACTTTTAGAAACATTCGACATGGGGGCGCATTATAATCCCGGCCATGAATTCCCAAACCGACCTCCCTCCCGCTCAGACCGGCGCCGCGACGCCGCCGGCCGCCGACGATTCGGCCGCCAGCCACGCGCAGTTCGTCGACTGGATGCGCTCCGTCGCGCCCTATATCCACAAGTTCCGCAACAGCACGTTCGTCGTGGGGTTCGGCGGCGAGGTGGTGCAGCAGGGGCTGCTGAACGCGCTCGTATCCGACATCGCGCTGTTGCAGGCGATGGGCATCCAGATCGTGCTGGTCCACGGCTCGCGCCCGCAGGTCGAGGAGCAGTTGAGCCTGCACGGTGTCGAATCCGAGTTTTCGCACGGGCTGCGCATCACCGATGCGCGCGCGCTCGAATCCGCGAAGGAAGCGGCCGGTGAAGTGCGTCTCGACATCGAGGCCGCGATCAGCCAGGGTCTGCCGAACTCGCCGATGGCGCACGCGCACATCAGCGTAGTGTCGGGCAACTTCGTGACCGCGCGGCCGGTGGGGATTCTCGATGGAGTCGATTTCGCGCACACGGGCATCGTGCGCAAGATCGACGCCGAATCGATCCGTCATTCGCTCGCGAGCCGCAAGCTCGTGCTGCTGTCGCCGCTCGGGTTCTCGCCGACCGGCGAGGCGTTCAACCTGTCGATGGAGGACGTCGCGTCGGCGGCCGCGATCGCGCTGCGCGCCGACAAGATCATCTTCCTGACCGAAGGGCCCGGCATCGTCGACGACGAAGGCGACCTGGTCCGCGAAATGTCGCTCGACGCGGCCGCCGAGCTGCTCGATTCCGGCAACATCCAGGGCGACGACGCATTCTTCCTCAAGCATTCGATCCGCGCGTGCCGCGGCGGCGTGACGCGTGCGCACCTGATTCCGCAATCGCTCGACGGCAGCATGCTGCTCGAACTGTTCCTGCACGACGGCGTCGGCACGATGATCTCGTACGAGAACCTCGAAAGCCTGCGCGAAGCGACGCCGGACGACGTCGGCGGCATCCTGTCGCTGATCGAGCCGCTCGAATCGGACGGCACGCTGGTGCGGCGCGGCCGCCACCAGATCGAACGCGACATCGACCACTTCTCGGTGATCGAGCACGATGGCGTGCTGTTCGGCTGCGCGGCGCTGTACCCGTACCAGCAGGAGAAGATCGGCGAGATGGCGTGCCTGACGGTCGCGCCGGAAGCGCAGGGCTCGGGCGACGGCGAACGCCTGCTCAAGCGCATCGAGCAGCGCGCCCGCGCGCGCGGCCTCACGCACATCTTCGTGCTCACGACGCGCACCGAGCACTGGTTCCTCAAGCGCGGCTTCGTCAAGGTCAGCGTCGACGACCTGCCGGAAGACCGCCGCAAACTCTATAACTGGCAGCGCAAGTCGCTCGTGCTGATGAAGCAGCTCTGAGCACCGGCACGACTGCCCTTCCCCCCCAGACACCGATTACAGGAGAAGTACACGATGGCTCGAATGATCCAATGCGCGAAGCTCGGCAAGGAAGCCGAAGGCCTCGATTTCCCGCCGCTGCCGGGCGAACTCGGCAAGCGCATTTACGAGAGCGTCTCGAAGGAAGCGTGGCAAGGCTGGCTCAAGCAGCAAACGATGCTGATCAACGAAAACCGCCTGAACATGGCCGACCCGCGCGCGCGCCAGTATCTGATGAAGCAGACGGAGAAGTACTTCTTCGGCGACGGCGCGGACCAGGCGTCCGGCTACGTGCCGCCGACGGAAGGCTGAGCGACGACGCGATTCGCGACGGCCGGCCGTGCCGGCGGCGTCGCGAGGTGAAGCAAAAGCCCCAAGCAAACGGCACCGTGTCTCGCACGGTGCCGTTTGCTTTTGGGACGCCTGATCTGGCGCGAGCGAAGGCAACGCGACGCGCGGCCCGCCCGGCGCCCGATGCCGCGGAATCGCCGCGCCGCCGCCTCGGCGCATCGCGCCGGCCTGCCGGCTCAACCCGCGGGTTTCAACGTGCCGCGATCGTCGGGTGGCGCGGCTTCGCCGCCCGGGTTCCCTGCGCCTGTATGCTCGGTGCCCCACTCGGCCGCATCGCTGCGCTCGGCGCTCGACAGTTCGTCGGCGCGATGTCCGGTGCGATTGAGCAGCGCCACCATGCAGACAAGCGACACGAGCGCATAGAGACCCGACGCGATCGCGACGCCGACGATGCTGCCCGTCGCATTGAGGATCGCCTGCGCGAGCACCGGCGTGCCGCCGCCGACGACAAGCGCGCTCAACTGATACGCGAGCGACAGGCCCGTGTAGCGGATGTTGGCCGGGAACACGCGCGCGAGCACGCCGCCGACCGCGCCGTAGAACATCGCCGACGGAATCGTCGAGATGCACATCCCCGCGACGGCGACCCAGTACGAACCCGTCGCGAGCGCATGAAACATCACGGGCATCAGCACGATTTCCGGGATCAGGATCCAGCACATCGCGCGCCGCATGTCGACCTTCGACACGAACCACGCGCCGACCGGCTGCATCAGGAACTGCACGACGAGCGAGATCGACAGGATGCCGAGGAACGTACCCTGCGCATAACCGAGTTCCTTGGTCGCCCACGACAGCGCGAACGTGCTGCGGAAATACGTGACGTTGATCACCGGCAGCGTGCCGGCCGCGAGCAGCACGACGACCCAGTGATCGCGCAAGACGTCGCGCAGCGGCAGCTTCACCGTGCGCTTGCGCGCGAGCACGCGCTGCATGTCGACCGATTCCTCGAGCTTCAGCCGGATCACCATCCCGATGATCACGAGCACGGCAGACAGCAGGAACGGAATGCGCCAGCCCCACATCAGGAACGACGGCGTCGGCAGCGCGCTCAGCGCGAAGAACGCGGCCGTGGCCAGCAGGTTGCCGGTGGGCGAGCCCTGCTGCGCGAACGCCGCATACAGGATGCTGCGATGCTTCGGCGCGTTCTCGCTCGCGATCAGCACCGCGCCGCCCCACTCGCCGCCGACCGCGATACCCTGCAGCACGCGCAGCACGACGAGGCCCGCGGGCGCCCACACGCCGATCGACGCATAGCCGGGCAGCAGCCCGATGCCGGTCGTCGCGAGCCCCATCATCACCAGCGTGATCACGAGCGCCGTCTTGCGGCCGACGCGATCGCCGAGATGCCCGAACACGATCCCGCCGAGCGGCCGCGCGGCGAAGCCGGCCCAGAACGTGACGAACGCGAGCAGCGTCGCGACGCCGGGGTCCATCGTGCTGGAAAAGAACACCTTGCCGAACACGAGCGCCGCGGCCGTGCCGTAGATGTAGAAGTCGTACCACTCGATCGTGGTGCCGACGAACGCCGCGAGGGCGGCGCGGCCAGGCCGCGGCTGCGCGGCGGGCGGGGATTGCGGACGGCTCATCGATGTCTCCATGTTTGTGATCGGCAACGCGACTGTCGCGCGCGTTGCCGGAGGGCCGGCCTTGCGCCGCCGGCTGGCGGGGTTGCGCTACGTTGCGTTGCTTGATGTCGGCGTCGGTCCGTTCGGGACGACGTTCGTTTGCGGGCGCCCTCGGCCCGTCACGTCTCGTGCGGCCCGACCTTCAGCACACCGGCATCGAGCAGTTGCTGCTGAAGCGCGCGATCGACGCCGAGCCGATCGAGCACCGCGCGCGTGTCGCGGCCGAGCGCGGGCGGCGCCGACCGGTAGGTGGCCGGCGTGCGCGACAGCTTCACCGGCGACGCGGTGCCGCGATACGCGCCGATCTCGACGAACAGCTCGCGATGCAGCGCATGCGGATCGTGCGCGACGTCGGCCACCGTGCGCACCGGCCCGCACGGCACACCGGCCGCCATCAGGTCGCGCGCGAGCGGCTCGCACGCGTGCGCGGCGAGCCGCGCTTCCAGTTCCGCCTTCAGCTCCGGGCGATGCGCGCAGCGGCTGCGGTTGTCGACGAAGCGCGGATCGCCGGCGAGCGCCGGTGCGCCGAGATGCGCGACGAGCCGCGCGAACTGCCGGTCGTTGCCGACCGCGAGGAAGATCGGCACGGTCGCCGTGCGGTAGCTGTCGTACGGCGCGATGTTCGGATGCGCGTTGCCGCTGCGTTCCGGCACGCGGCCCGACCCGAAGAAGTTCGGCAGGTGCGGATGCAGCAGCGACACGCCGCAGTCGTACAGCGCCACGTCGATCGACTGCCCGCGCCCGCTCTTCTCGCGCTCCGCGAGCGCCAGCAGGATGCCGGCGAGTGCGTTCAGCCCCGTGACCATGTCGACGATCGGCAGGCCGATGCGGGTCGCGTCGCCGTCGCGTTCGCCGTTCACGCTCATCAGCCCGGCCATCGCCTGGATCACCGCGTCGTAGCCCGGCAGCCCGCCGAGCGGACCGTCGTCGCCGAAGCCCGTCACCGCGCAGTGGATCAGGCGCGGAAAGCGCGGCTGCAGGTCGCGTGCGTAGTCCATCCCCCAGCGCGCGAGCGTGCCCGGCTTGAAGTTCTCGACGAGCACGTCGGCTTCTTCGAGCAGGCGCCACAGGATCGCGCACCCTTCTTCGCGCGACAGGTCGAGCGCGAGCCCTTCCTTGTTGCGGTTCACGCCCATGAAGTACCAGGCCGTGTCGCCGAGGAACGGCGGCCCCCAGCCGCGCGTCTCGTCGCCGGCGGGCGGCTCGATCTTGACCACCGTCGCGCCGTGGTCGGCGAGCGCCTGCGTGCAATACGGGCCGCCGAGCACCCGGCTCAGGTCGACGACCTTCAGGCCGTCCAGTGCGCCACGCGTCGCGTTCATCGCTCGACCTCCGGCAGCAGGTCGAGGGCCGTGTCGAGCGCGACCGGCAGGCCGCGCAGCAGCGCGTCGGACGCGGCCGATTCGTCGTCGCGCGGCGCCGGCGCGAGCGGATCGACCGGCAGCAGCTTGTGACGCACGATCAGGTGCGCGAGCGCGAGACGCCTGAAATCCGGTGCGAGCCGTGCGCCCTCGCAGGCCATCAGCACGGCCGCGCTCGCGTAATACAGCGCGGACGCGGCCTGCCGCACGCGCGCGTCGTCGCCTTCTCCGGCCACCCTCGCGAGCGCATCGCACGCCCGCGCGAGGATGCGCCGCAGCGCCGTGCGGCTCGCGTCGGGCAGCGGCGCCGCGCCCAGACGATCGCCGAGGAACGTGCGCAGCGCGTCGAGCGCATGCTCGCGCTGCGCGGCGCGTGCGACGTCGAGCGCGACGATGTTGCTCGTGCCTTCCCAGATCGAACCGAGGTGCGCGTCGCGCACGAGCCGCGCGTCGCTCCATTCCTCGATATAGCCGGTGCCGCCGCGCACTTCCATTGCGTCGCCCGTCACGCGGCGCGCGTCGCGGCAGGCGCGGAACTTGATCAGCGGCGTCAGGATCCGCACGCAGCGCGCCGCCTGCTCGTCGCCCGCGTCGGCCTGCGGCAACAGCAACGCGATCTGCATGAACATCGCGCGCGCGGCTTCGGCCGGCAGCAGCATCTTCATCAGTTGGCGCTGCATCAGCGGCATCTCGATCAGCTTGCGCCCGAACGCCTCGCGATGCGCGGCGACGTGCAGCGCCTCGTTCAGCGCGCGCCGCATCAGCCCCGCCGCGCGCACGCCGTTCGACAGCCGCGACATGTTGATCATGTCGGCCATCTGGTGAAAACCGCGGCCAATCTCGCCGATCAGCCAAGCCTGCGCGCCTTCGAGCACGATCTCGCCGCTCGCCATCGAACGGCTGCCGAGCTTGTCCTTCAGGCGCACGATCCGGTAGCGGTTGCGTGTGCCGTCCGGCAGCGTCTTCGGCAGCAGGAACAGCGCGAGGCCCTTGATGCCGTCCGGCGCGCCGTCGGGCCGCGCGAGCACCATCGCGAGATCGGCGTCCGCGTTCGAGCAGAACCACTTGTCGCCGGTCAGGCGCCAGACGGTCTCGCCGTGCGCGTCGGTTTCGCGGGTCGCGCGCGTCGCGATCCGGCCGACGTCGGAGCCGGCCGCCTGCTCGGTCATGAACATCGCGCCCTGGTACAGCGTGTCGAAGTCGCGCGACGCGAGCCTCGGCAGGTAGCGCGCGACGAGCGCCGGATCGCCGAAGCGGCGCAGCGTGCGCGTCAGCGAATCGGTCATGCTGACCGGGCAGCACAGCCCGAATTCCGCCTGCACGAACAGGAACGTCAGCGCGTACTTGACGAGCGGCGGCACGGTTTCGGATCCGTGGCTGAGCGACGCGAGCCCGAGTTCCGCATACGCGACGCGTTCGAGCGCGACGTAGGCCGGATCCTTGTCGATCCGCTGCACGGCCTCGCCGCGCCGATTGCGGTGCTCGAGCACGGGCGGATGCTTGTCCGCGCGCGACGCCCATTCGTCGAGTTCGCCCGATACGCGGGCGCCGAGCGCGCGCAGCCGCGGCTCGAGTTCGGCATAGCACGCGTCGCCGAGATGCAGCTTCAGCAACGCGCCGAGATCGGGATCGACGGTGAAGAAATTGAGGCCCCGGCTGTCGGGGATATTGGATGCGCCGGTGTCCGGCGTGCGAGCGGTATCGTTCATGCGTGCGTCTCCTGGGTTGCCTGCGCATTGGCCGGGCCGGATGTCGCGGCATCGGCCGGCCCTGCGTCAAGCCTCCCGCAGAGCGTAGGCGGGCGATCGATAAGCGTCCAATACAGGATTTGTCCGGTACGATAGATGTCGCTTATCGATGCCGCCGCCGGGAGGAGACACCATGGAACTGAGGCAGTTGCGCTACTTCGTGGCCGTTGCCGAGGAGCTGCATTTCGGGCGCGCGGCGAAGCGCCTGTTCATCTCGCAGCCGGCGCTGAGTTTCGACATCCGCAAGTTCGAGGACGCGCTCGGCGTGCAGCTCTTTTCGCGCACCAACAAGACGGTCGCGCTGACCAACGCGGGCGAGGTGCTGCTCGGCGAGGCGCGCCGGCTGCTGCTGCAGGCAGCCGAAGCCGAGCGCCTGACGGTGCGCTCCGCGTCGGGTCTCGCGGGCCGGCTGCGGATCGGCTTCGTCCACTCGATGCTGTATCGTGGGCTGCCGGACGCGGTGCGTCGCTTCGAGGCCGACTATCCGGGCGTCGAGGTCGTGTTGAGCGAGATGAACACGCACGCGCAGGTGCAGGCGATCCAGCGCGGCCAGATCGATCTCGGCTATGCGCACTGGGGCCGCTTCCCGCCCGACGTCGAATCGGCGCCCGTCTATGCGGAGCCGTTCGTGTGCTGCCTGCCGGCCGCGCATCCGCTCGCGCGGCGCAGGCAGGTCGCGCTCGCCACGCTCGCGACGGAACCGTTCATCCTGTTTCCGCGCGACGCCGCGCCGCATTATCACGACCTGATCATCGCGCAGTGCGTGAACGCGGGGTTCAGTCCGTTGATCCGCCACGAGGCGCGGCTGTGGCAGACGATCCTGTCGATGATCGAGTTCGGAATGGGCATCGCGCTGGTGCCGCAGGTGCTGCAGCGGGCGAAAAGCGATCGGCTCGCGTTCGTGCCGCTGAAGGATGCGTCGCTCGAATCGCGCACGCTCGCGCTGAAACGCAGCGGCACCGCCGAACCGGTGGCGCGGCGCTTTGCCGGCTACGTGCGCGCATCGATCGATGCGCTGCCCGCGCTCGCGGGCTGAGCGCGCGGCGCGTGCAGTGGCGTTGGCAGCTGTTTGAAAAAAATTTGCACAAAGGGCTTTACGAACCCCAAAAGCTCTGACATAATTTGATTCTTCTTTGGGCGGTTAGCTCAGCGGTAGAGCACTGCCTTCACACGGCAGGGGTCACTGGTTCGATCCCAGTACCGCCCACCAAAGAATTCAAGGGCCTGCGTCTCACGACGCAGGCCCTTTTCGTTTTGGCGTCGCGCGTGTCCTGCACGACGCGGCGCCACGTCATGCGCCGCCGCGTCCGCTCGCAGGTAACGCCTTACCGCACGTCCCCCACCCGCTGCGCCGTCGCGTCAAACGCACGCTTCGCCTTGTCGACGATCTCGTCGACCTCCGCCTCGCGAATCACGAGCGGCGGCGACAGCAGCATCCGGTCGCCGGTCGCGCGCATGATCAGGTTGCCGTTGAAGCAGAAGTCGCGGCAGATCGTGCCGATATCGACACTCGCATCGAACCGCTCGCGCCGCTCACGATCGCGCGCAAGCTGAACGCCCGCGACGAGCCCTGCCCCGGCAATTTCCCCGACGATCGGATGATCGCCCAGCGCGTCACGCAGCCGGCGCTGGAAATACGGCCCGATCTCGTGCTTCACGCGCTCGACGATCCCTTCGTCGCGCAGCAGCTTCAGGTTCGCGACCGCGACGGCCGCCGCCACCGGGTGGCCCGAATACGTGAGGCCGTGGTTGAATTCGCCGTTGTCGATGATCGGGCGCGCGACGCGCTCGTGTATGCCCACCGCGCCCATCGGTACATAGCCCGACGTCAGGCCCTTCGCCATCGTGATCAGGTCCGGCTCGAAGCCGAAGTGCTGATGCGCGAACCATTCGCCGGTGCGCCCGAACCCGCCGATCACCTCGTCGGCCACCAGCAGGATGTCGTACTTGCGGCAGATCCGCTGGATTTCCGGCCAGTACGTCGACGGCGGGAAGATCACGCCGCCCGCGCCCTGGAACGGCTCGCCGATGAACGCGGCGACGTTCTCCGCGCCGAGTTCGACGATCTTCGCCTCGAGCTGCCGCGCGCGCGCGAGGCCGAACGCTTCGGGCGTCTCGCCCGGCTGCGCTTCGCCGAAGAAATACGGTTGGTCGATATGCACGATGTGCTCGACCTTCGACGGCATCTGCTCGTGCATGTAGCCCATCCCGCCGAGCGTGCCGCCCGCGATCGTCGAGCCGTGATAGCCGTTCCTGCGCGAGATCACGTATTTCTTCTGCGGCTTGCCCTGCACGCGCCAGTACTGGTGCACGAGGCGCAGCACGGTGTCGTTGCCTTCCGAGCCGCTGTTGCAGTAGAAGAAGTGGTTGAAGCCGGCCGGTGTCACTTCCGCGAGCATCGCGGAAAGCTCGATCACCGGCGGGTGCGTGGTCTTGAAGAACGTGTTGTAGAACGGCAGTTCCTGGATCTGGCGATACGCGGCGTCGGCGAGTTCCTTGCGGCCGTAGCCGACGTTCACGCACCACAGGCCGGCCATCCCGTCGATGATCTTGTTGCCGTCCGAATCCCACAGGTAGACGCCGTCGGCCTTCACGATCACGCGGCTGCCGGCGCGGTTGAGCGCGCCCATGTCCGAGAACGGGTGGATGTGGTGCGCGGCGTCGAGCGCGCGGTATTCGGCGGTCGAGTACTGCGAAAGTGCTTCGTTTCGATCGGTCATGTTTTCTCCGTCAAACAGCGCCGCACGCTTACACGTGCAGCAGCAGGTGCCTGCGTTCCCACGAGCTGATCACGCGGAAGAACGCTTCGTATTCGGTCTCCTTCAACGCCAGATAGGCCTTCACGAACTTGTCGCCGAGGATGCCGGCGAGCGGCTCGCACGCGGCCATCAGCGAGATGCCTTCCTCGAGGTTGCGCGGCAGTTGGTACGGCAGGTCGTAGCCGTCGGATGCGATCGGCTCGGTCGGCGCGAGCTGTTGCGTGATGCCGAGATAGCCGGCGGCGAGCGTCGCCGCGAGCGCAAGGTACGGGTTGCAGTCGACACCCGGAATCCGGTTCTCGATGCGTCGCGCGACGGGGCTCGACTGCGGAATGCGAAAGCCCACCGTGCGGTTGTCGTACCCCCACTGCACGTTGATCGGCGCGGCCATGAAGCGCGACAGGCGGCGATACGAATTGATGTACGGCGCGAAGATCGGCATCAGCGCTGGCGTGTACTTCTGCAGCCCCGCGAGATAGCTGTGAAACAGCGGCGACACGACCCCGCCTTCGTCGGCGAACAGGTTGCGGCCGGTGCGCGCATCGGCGAGACTCTGATGGATGTGCATCGCGGAGCCCGGCTCGCCCTCCATCGGCTTGGCCATGAACGTCGCATACATGTTGTGGCGCAGCGCGGCCTCGCGCACGGTGCGCTTGAACAGGAACACCTGGTCGGCCAGCGACAGCGCATCGCCATGCACGAAGTTGATCTCCATCTGCGCGGCGCCGACTTCGTGAATCAGCGTCTCGATATCGAGGCCCTGCATTTCGCAGTACTCGTAGATGTCCTCGAACAACGGATCGAACTCGTTGACGGCCTCGATCGAATACGACTGGCGGCCCGTTTCCGCCCGCCCCGTGCGGCCGACGGGCGGACGCAGCGGCAAGTCGGGATCGGCGTTCATGTCGACCAGATAGAACTCCAGCTCGGGTGCGACGACGGGCGTCCAGCCCTTTGCCTTGTACAGGTCGAGCACGCGGCGCAGCACGTAGCGCGGCGAGATCTCGACCGGCGAGCCGTCGAAGTGCACGCAGTCGTGGATCACCTGCGCGGTCGGGTCGACGGCCCACGGGATCAGGCAGATCGTCGACGGATCGGGCACGCACACCATGTCGGGGTCGGTCACGCCGGTGAGCGACCCGTCTTCCGGATAGTCGCCGGTGACGGTCTGCACCATGACGGCCTGCGGCAGGCGCATCGACTCGCCGGATTCGAACTTGTTGCGCGGAATGATCTTGCCGCGCGCGATGCCGGCCATGTCGGGAATGATCGCCTCGACTTCGGTAATGCGGTGCTGACGCAGGAATTCGCTCAGTTCGGGTTGCATGATCGGTCTCGTTAGTCGATATCGATGTCGGATGCGGCCGGCGACGGTGTCGCGCCGCCGGCCGCATGAAGGCGGTGCGTCATCCGCGCGCGGCACGCCGCGCCGAATGCCGCGAAGATGTCGCGCGACAGCGGCTGCTCCGCGTAGCGCCATTCGGGATGCCACTGCACGCCCAGCGCGAACGCACGCGCGCCGCGCACGCTGACGGCCTCGACCAGCCCGTCGGGCGCACTCGCTTCGACGGCAAGCCCTGCGCCCAGGCGCGCGATGCCCTGGTCGTGCAGCGAATTGACCGTCGCCTCGCGCGCGCCGCGCGCGATCCGCTGCAGCAGGCCGTCCGGCGCGAGCCGCACGACGTGCGCGGGACCGTACTGCCGTTCGAGCGGATCGGCCGGCCGTTCGCGATGGTCGTCGAAGCCGGTCGTCGCATGCAGCCGCTGATGCAGCGTGCCGCCATACGCGACGTTCAGCTCCTGCATGCCGCGGCAGATCGCGAGCACCGGTACGCCCGCGTCGATCGCCGCACGGATCAGCGGCAACGCGGTCGCATCGCGCGCCGGATCGTGCAGCGTGTCGGGCGCGCTCGCGGCGCCGCCGTAATGATGCGGCTCGACGTTCGAATAGCTGCCGGTCAACAGCAGCCCGTCGACCGCCGCGACGATCGCCTCGGCCGGCTGCCGCGCGCCGAGCGCGGGCAGCACGAACGCCAGCGCGCCGGCGCCGTCGACGAGCGCGGTGAGGTACTTCTCGCCCGCCGCGTGGTTCGGATGGGCGCCGCGCAGGATGCGGTCGGCGGTGACGGCTACGATCGGTCGCGCACGCATCGGCGTCTCTCCGGTAATCGTGCACGACACGCTCGTGCGCGCAACGACGCAGGTCCATGGGTACGCCGCACGCGCGTGCAATCGCGCCGCGCCAGCGCAGGCGCAGACGCGGTCCCGCCGCGCGAACGGTGCGGCAACAGGCGGTACGGCCCGGGACGGGAGCGGAAAGGGACGCTAGGGCAACAACGACGCGCTGCCGTCGCACTGCACCGCGCTGAACAGGTGCGCGGTCACGAGATTGAAGCGGCGCGGGCCGCGATGGGAAATGGCGAAGAAACGAGGCTCGCGTAACGGGGCGGCGCGCGTGCCGCGATCAGCATGCCGGTTCGGCCCGGCCTGAGGCGGCGCGCCCGCCGACGGACTTCGCGTCCGGCGTATCGAAGGGCTGGCGGCTTTCACGATCGTACTCGACTGACTGATGGAGGCAGGACACGTGTCGCAATGCCGCGTGGCGACACGTCAGCAAGATGTCTCGCGCGCATTCCGGCGCAGGCCGGCCATCGTCGATGGCCTCGCCGCCGGTGCGCGCGTGACGACTTCCTGACATTCAGCTTATATCACCTAAAAATTGCGTCAACTTTTCAGGGGCTGATGACGACACCGGTCAGATGAAAAAAACGGCATCGATCCGCGCGATCGATGCCGTTTTGTGCATTGCATCGGCTTGCCGGCTACCGGCCGGCGGGGCAGGACGCGCCGTCGCGCCGCGCCGCCGCATCGTGGCGGCTCGTGCTCAGCGATGCGCGAGCGCGGTTTCGACGAGCGTCCGCAGCAGCGGCACGATCCGCGCGGCACGCGCTTCGTCGTACGCGTACGGACGCGTCTCTTCCATGTAGGTGATCTGCGACAGTTCGAGCTGCACGGCCTCGACGCCGGTCTTAGGCATGCCATAGTGACGCGTGATGTAGCCGCCCTTGAAGCGCCCGTTCGCGACGGCCGTGTAGCCGCCGTGCGCGAGTACACGCGCAGCCAGCGCCTCCGCGAGACCGGGTGCCGCACTCGCCCCGCTCGACGTGCCGAAGTTGAAGTCCGGCAGGCGGCCGTCGAAGAAACGCGGCACATGCGAGCGGATCGAATGCGCTTCCCACACGAGCACGCGGCCGTGTTCGCCCTTCAGGCGCGCGATCTCGCGTTGCAGCGCGTCGTGATACGGCAGCCAGTAGCGGTCGCGGCGACGCATGATCTCGTCGTCGCCGGGCAGCGCGTTCGCCGGATAGAGCGGCGCCTTGTCGAACGTATCGACCGGCACGAGCCCCGTCGTGTCCTGCCCCGGATACAGGTTCTCGTTGTCGGGCGGGCGGTTCAGGTCGACGACGTAACGCGCGTGCGACGGCACGAGGATCGATGCGCCGAGTTCGGCCGCGAAGCCGTACAGCCGCTCGAGATGCCAGTCGCAATCGTCGACGAAGCGCGCGTCGGGCGTCATCGTCGCGGCGATGTCGTCGGGAATGTGCGTGCCCGCGTGCGGAATCGAGATCAGCAGCGGCAGCGTGCCCTGCTTCAGCGTGAATACAGCCGGTTGTTCAGTCATGTCGCCTCACCGTAAGAGTCTGCCGGCGCGCGCATGCGGCGCGCCGGTTGCCGCGCGTCAGCGCAGCAATTGCGCCAGCGCGGCGCGGTAGTCGGCATACGCGGCGGCTTCGTCGCGATGGCGGCGGCCGCTCACGACGCGCTCGCCGCCCGTATAGACGTCGAGCACCGGCGTCTCGCCGTGCTCGGCGAACACGATGCCCGACAGCCAGGCCGCGCTGTCGTGTTCGGCAATCGCCGGATGATCGGGATCGAGCACGAGCCAGTCGGCGCGACAGCCTGCACGCAGCGCGCCGATGCGCCGTCCGCTCGCCTGCGCGCCGCCCGCGAGCGACGCGTCGAACAGGCGATCGGCGACGTGCGCCTGCGATTCGCTCGCCAGCACGTTGCGCGCACGATGCACGAGCCGCTGCCCGTATTCGAGCAGGCGCAGCTCCGAGCGCCACTCGACCGATGCGTGGCTGTCCGAGCCGACGCCGATCACGCCGCCTTGCGCGAGATAGTCGACGGCCGGGAACACGCCGTCGCCGAGGTTCGCTTCGGTCGTCAGGCACAGCCCGGCGACCGCGCGACGCTTCGCGAGCGCCGCCGTCTCGGGCTCATCGACGTGCGTGGCGTGCACGAGGCACCAGCGCGCATCGACGTCGAATCGATCGAGCAGCCATTGCACGGGACGTGCGCCGTAAGCGCGCACGCAGTCGTCGACCTCGGCCGTCTGCTCGGCGATGTGGATATGCACCGGCGCATCGTCGGGTAACCCGTCGAGCAGCGCACGCAGCCCGTCCTCGGACACCGCGCGCAGCGAATGCGGCGCGACGCCGTAGCGCAGCCCGCCATGCTCGGGCGCCGTGCGACGCATCGCGTCGAGCAGTTCGAGCACGCCGTCGGGCGTGTTGATGAAACGGCGCTGGTCGTCGCGCGGCGGCTTGTTGCCGAAGCCCGCGAACTGGTACGACACGGGCAGCATCGTGATGCCGATGCCGGCCGAGCGCGCGGCGTCGACCACGCGCGTGCCGAGCTCCGCGATCCGCGGGTAGCGCGAGCCGTCCTGCGCGTGATGCACGTAGTGGAATTCGCACACCGACGTGTAGCCGCACTTGAGCATCTCGACGTACAGCCAGCGTGCAATCGCCGCGAGCGCGTCGGGCGTGATCTTCAGCGCGAAGCGGTACATCAGGTCGCGCCAGCTCCAGAAGCTGTCGGCGGGATTCGCGCGGTATTCGGTGAGCCCCGCCATCGCGCGCTGGAACGCGTGCGAATGCAGGTTCGGCATGCCGGGCAGCACCGGCCCGGCCGCGCGCGCGACGCCCGCCGGGGCGTCGGTGTCGGGCGTCACGTCGGTCAGCGTGCCGGCCGCGTCCCAGCGCAGCAGCACGTTGCGGCGCCAGCCATCGGGCAGGTAGGCATGGTCCGCGAACAACATCGTGTCGGTCATTGCGAGTCCTCATCGACCGGATCCAGCACGCAAGCGTGTCGTCCGGCCCGGTACCGCGGCCGGCAGGCGCGAGCGCATCGCGCCCGCCCCTGCGTCGCGGCGATCGACCGGAGGGCGCGCTGGCGCGCCGGGCCCGGTCCCATGCAAGGCGTCGGCCGGGCCCGGTCCGTCACGACCCGGCCCGGCCGACGTGAAACTTATCCGTTCATCCGGCGAAACACGGTCGTGCCGCCGCGGACGACCTGCTCGCACAGCGGCCGGCCGATCCAGTACGCGAGCTCGGCCAGCGAGCCGACCGACCACGCGGCGAAGTCGGCCTGTCGACCGACTTCGAGCGCGCCGTGACGATCCGCGCGGCCGAGCGCCGCGGCCGCATGGCGCGTGACGCCCTGCAGCACCTCGGGCACCGTCATGCGGAACAGCGTGCAGCCCATGTTCAGCGTCAGCAGCAGCGATTCGAGCGGCGACGTGCCGGGGTTGTGATCGGTCGCGAGCGCGATCGGCACGCCGTGCTTGCGCAGCAGCTCGATCGGCGGCAGTTGCGTTTCGCGGATGAAGTAGTACGCGCCGGGCAGCAGCACGGCGACCGTGCCGGCCGCCTTCATCGCCTCGATGCCCGCTTCGTCGAGAAATTCGAGGTGATCGGCGGACAGCGCACGGTAGCGCGCGGCGAGCGCCGTGCCGCCCGCATTCGACAGTTGCTCCGCATGCAGCTTCACCGGCAGTCCGCGCCGCGTCGCGGCCTCGAACACGCGCTCGGTCTGCGCGAGCGAAAAGCCGATGCGTTCGCAGAACACGTCGACCGCGTCGACGAGCCCTTCGTCGGCCAGCGTCGGCAGCATCCGGTCGCACACTTCGTCGATGTACGCATCCGCGCGGCCTGCATATTCGGGCGGCAGCGCATGCGCGCCGAGGCAGGTCGTGTAGACGCTGACCGGGAAGCGCTCGCCGAGCTGGCGCGCGACGCGCAGCATCTTGCGCTCGCTCGCGAGGTCCAGCCCGTAGCCGGATTTGATCTCGATCGCGGTCACGCCTTCGGCGAGCAGCGGCTGCAGGCGCGCGGCAGCCTGCACGAACAGCGTCGTCTCGTCGGCCGCGCGCGTCGCGCGCACCGTCGACACGATCCCGCCGCCCTGCCGCGCGATTTCCTCGTAGCTGACGCCCGCGAGGCGCTGCGCGAATTCGTCGGCACGCGTGCCGCCATACACGAGGTGCGTATGGCAGTCGACGAGGCCCGGCGTCACCCATGCGCCGTGCAGGTCCTCGCGCCGCCAGTGCGCGTAACCGTGCGGCAGCGCGGACAGCGCGCCGAGCCACGCGATCGTGCCGGTTTCGTCGACGGCGATCGCCGCGTCGTCGATCGTCTCGTCGGGATGGCCGTGCGGACACAGCCTCAGGTGATGCCAGACAGTCGGTTTCATGCGTTCAGTCTCGTTCGCCGACGGCAAGCGTGACGGCGAGCAGCGCGCCGCTTCCGCTCACGACGACGTCAAACGCACGCCGCGGCCCGTCGAGCCGCAACGTGTCCATGTCTTCCAGCGCGTAGTGCATGCCGTCGATGTCGACGCCGACCGCGCCGGCCGCGCAAAACAGCAGCACGGTATCGGCCGGCGCAAGACGGTGCGCGCCCGCGCGCCACACGTCGAGCGCGCCACGCGCGGCGCAACGGCGCGTCATCAGGTTGAAGTCGCGCGTCGCGCCGTCGTGCAGCGTCGCATCGATCGCCGTCTCGCCCGCGAAATCCGCGCGGGCCAGCGGCGCGTCGAGCACGTGCCGCGCGCCGCCCGCTTCGGCGAGCGTCATGCCCGCGCCGGACAGCAGCACGAGCGTGCGGTCGACGCCGTCGAAACGCGAGAACGGCCCGGCCGTGCCGACGTCCGCGACGCTCACGCGCCACGCGAACGTATCGAGCGCCGCGCCGGGCGGGAACGCGCCGATCTCGCGCGTCACGCCACCGCCGTTCTTCCACGGCGACGCAACGAGATCAGCCGCGCGGATCACCGCGACGGCCGGTGTTGCGTTCACCGGCGCCTGATCGAGCGCCGTCATGCTCAGCGGCCGAGCATCGGCAGCTTGAGGCCGGCTTCGCGAGCCGTCTGCTGCGCGAGTTCGTAGCCGGCATCCGCATGGCGCATCACGCCCGTCGCCGGATCGTTCAGCAGCACGCGACCGAGACGCTCGTGCGCGTCGGCCGTGCCGTCGGCGACGATCACCACGCCCGAGTGCTGCGAGAAGCCCATGCCGACGCCGCCGCCATGGTGCAGCGACACCCACGACGCGCCGCCTGCGGTGTTCAGCAGCGCGTTCAGCAGCGGCCAGTCGCTGACGGCGTCCGAGCCGTCCTTCATCGATTCCGTCTCGCGGTTCGGGCTGGCGACCGAACCGGTGTCGAGGTGGTCGCGACCGATCACGATCGGCGCCTTCAGTTCGCCGTTCTTCACCATCTCGTTGAACGCCTGGCCGAGGCGATAGCGATCCTTCACGCCGACCCAGCAGATCCGTGCCGGCAGGCCCTGGAACGCGATGCGCTCACGCGCCATGTCGAGCCAGTTGTGCAGGTGCGGATCGTCGGGGATCAGCTCCTTCACCTTCTGGTCGGTCTTGTAGATGTCTTCCGGATCGCCGGACAGCGCGACCCAACGGAACGGGCCCTTGCCTTCGCAGAACAGCGGACGGATGTACGCCGGCACGAAGCCGGGGAAGTCGAATGCGTTCTCGACGCCCATTTCCAGCGCCATCTGGCGAATGTTGTTGCCGTAGTCGAGCGTCGCCGCACCGCGTTCCTGCAGCGCGAGCATCGCGCGCACCTGGACGGCCATCGACTGCTTCGCGACCTTCACGATGCTCTGCGGATCGACCTTTTGCGCTTCGCGCCATTGCGCGACGGTCCAGCCTTGCGGCAGGTAGCCGTTGATCGGGTCGTGCGCGCTCGTCTGGTCGGTCACGCAGTCCGGCGTGATGCCGCGCGCGACGAGCTCCGCGAACACGTCGGCCGCGTTGCCGAGCAGGCCGACCGACACCGGCTTGCCGGTGCGCTTCGCTTCGTCGATCATGCCGAGCGCCTCGTCGAGCGTCGTCGCCTTCTTGTCGACGTAGCGCGTCTTCAGGCGGAAGTCGATGCGCGTCTCGTCGCATTCGACCGCGATCATCGAGAAGCCGGCCATCGTCGCGGCGAGCGGCTGCGCGCCGCCCATCCCGCCCAGGCCGCCCGTCAGGATCCAGCGGCCCGACGGATCGCCGTTGAAGTGCTGGTTCGCGACCGAGAAGAAGGTTTCATAGGTGCCCTGCACGATGCCCTGGCTGCCGATGTAGATCCAGCTGCCGGCCGTCATCTGGCCGTACATCATCAGGCCCTTGCGGTCGAGCTCGTGGAAGTGATCCCAGTTCGCCCAGTGCGGCACGAGGTTCGAGTTCGCGAGCAGCACGCGCGGCGCATCCTTGTGCGTGCGGAACACGCCGACCGGCTTGCCCGACTGGATCAGCAGCGTTTCGTTTTCCTCGAGATCCTTCAGCGACGCGAGGATCTGGTCGTAGCATTCCCAGTTGCGCGCCGCGCGGCCGATGCCGCCGTACACGACGAGCGCGTGCGGATGCTCGGCGACTTCCGGGTCGAGGTTGTTCTGGATCATCCGGTAGGCCGCTTCGGCCAGCCAGGTCTTGCACGTCTTCTCGCTGCCGCGCGGCGCGCGGATCGTGCGCGTCGGATCGAGACGGGGATCGATGTGTTTCGGATGGTTCATGACGACTGCTCCCGAGGGAAATTGAGATCAATAAGGAATCAGAAATGCCCGGTGAAGCGATAACGGCTGCCGGGATGCCACAGATTCGCCACCGAGGCGACGACGCCCTGCGACCAGGTGCGCCGATGTAAAACGAGACACGGCTCGACGTCGTCCATCCGCAGCTGCTCGCGCCGCTCCGGCGCCGGGGCCGCCGCTTCGATCCGGTACTCGACGCGCTGCAGCGGCGCCGCGCGCATCAGGTACAGGTTCGGCGTCGTGTTCGTGAAATCCTGCTCGGCGTAATCCGGCGCGACCGCCGGATTCACCCATCGTTCTTCGAGCTGCACGGGCTCGTCGTTTTCGAAGTGCAGCACCTGCGAATGAAACAGCTTCGTGCGCACGGCCACCTGCATCTCGTCGGCCAGCGCCTCGTCGGCGCGAATCGTGTCGAGCCCGAGCACACTGGCGCGGTATGCATGCCCGCGCGCGCCGACTTCCTCGGAGATGCTGCGGATCGCCACCAGCGTCGACTCGTACTTCGGCCGCGCGACGTAGGTGCCCGCGCCCTTCATGCGCGTGAGCACCTGCTCGGCCGTCAACTCGCGCAATGCGCGGTTGACGGTCATGCGCGCCACCTTGAACTCGCGCGCCAATTCGTTCTCGGACGGCACCTGGTCGCCCTCCTCCCACTCGCCGGCGTGAATGCGGGCCAGGATGAAATCCTTGATCTCCTGGTAGACCGGCGCGCTCATCGGCTTACTGTTCCGATGCGAACGAGAACGGCGCGACCTTCGCGAACGCGCGCTCGCCGACGAGCTTCGCGATCACCGCGATGTCCGGTGCGAAGTAGTGGTCGAGTTCGTAGTGCGCGACCTGGCTGCGAATCGTCTCCATCACCGGCGCGAGCTTCGGGCTCGTGTGGTACGGCGCACGCAGGTCGACGCCCTGGGCGGCGGCCAGCAGCTCGATCGCGAGGATGTGCTTCGTGTTGTCCGCGATGTCGGCGAGCTTGCGCGCGGCGAACGTCGCCATCGACACGTGGTCTTCCTGGTTGGCCGAGGTCGGCAGCGAGTCGACCGACGCCGGGTGCGCGAGCGTCTTGTTTTCCGATGCGAGTGCGGCCGCCGTCACGTGCGCGATCATGAAGCCGGAGTTCACGCCGCCGTCCTTCACGAGGAACGGGGGCAGGCCCGACAGCGTCGCGTCGATCAGGAGCGCGATGCGGCGTTCGGCCAGCGCGCCGATTTCCGCTGCGGCGAGCGCGAGGTTGTCGGCGGCGAACGCGACGGGCTCCGCGTGGAAGTTGCCGCCCGACAGCACTTCGCCGGTGTCCGGGAAGATCAGCGGGTTGTCCGACACGGCGTTCGCTTCGACGAGCAGCACGTCGGCCGCGTGGCGCATCTGGTCCAGGCACGCGCCCATCACCTGCGGCTGGCAGCGCAGGCTGTACGGATCCTGCACCTTGTCGCAGTCGCGGTGCGACTGGTTGATCGGCGAGCCTTCGAGCAGTTCGCGGTACGACGCGGCCGCGTCGATCTGGCCTTGGTGGCCGCGCAGTTCGTGGATGCGCGCGTCGAACGGCTTCACCGAGCCGGCCGCCGCGTCGACCGACAGCGCGCCGGCGACGAGCGCGGTGCGGTACAGGTCTTCGATCGTGAACATGTTGTCGAGCGCGAGCGCGGTCGACGCCTGCGTGCCGTTCAACAGCGCGAGGCCTTCCTTCGCCTGCAGCGTCAGCGGCGCGAGGCCCGCGACGCGCAGACCGTCGAGCGCGCTCGCGCGCTCGCCGCGGATGAACACTTCGCCGACGCCGAGCAGCACGGCCGACATGTGCGCGAGCGGCGCGAGGTCGCCCGACGCGCCGACCGAGCCCTTCACCGGGATCAGCGGCAGCACGTCGGCATTGAACAGCGTGATCAGCGCGTCCATCACTTCACGACGGATGCCCGAGTGGCCGCGGCCGAGGCTCGACAGCTTCAGCGCCATCAGCAGGCGCACCGACGAACGCGCCATCGGCTCGCCGACGCCGACCGCGTGCGACAGCACGAGGTTCTTCTGCAGCAGTTCGAGCTGGTCGTGCGGGATGTGGGTGCTCGCCAGGCGGCCGAAGCCCGTGTTGATGCCGTAGGCCGGCTCGCCCTTCGCGGCGATGTCGGCGACGGCCTTCGCGCCGGCGTCGATCTTCGCGAAGCTGGCCGGGTCGAGCTTCAGTTGCACGGATTCACGTGCGATCCGGCGCAGTTGCGGGAGCGTCAGGTGGCCGGGGGTCAACGTAATCATGTGAGCAATCCTGTCTAGACAAGTTCGGAATGGATTGAAGTGTAGCCACCCACACTTGTCTAGACAACCCGTTTTTCATTATTCCGACTCGGGAGTTTCCCTGATGCCCGGCAGGCCCGCCGGGCCGGTCGCCGCGATCCGGTTCTTAACATCTGTTGCAATTATTTTATTTTTGGCAACATACGAATCATCACTCGCCACGGAGACCGTCATGCCCTTCCCGTCACGATTCGCCGCCCGCCTCGGCTTCCCCCTGCTCGTCGCCGCGTGCGCGCTCGCGCACGGTGCGTCCTTCGCGGCGGATCCGCTGTCCGGCACGCTCGACAGGATCCGGCGGGCCAACCTGATTTCGATCGGCCATCGCGAAACGTCGGTGCCGTTCTCCTATGTCGATGCCAGCGGCAAGGTCATCGGTTTCTCGCAGGACCTGTGCGACCGCGTGATCGCCGCGGTGAAGGCGCGCACCGGCAAGCCCGACCTGCAGGTGCGCTTCATTCCGGTCACGTCGCAGAACCGCATTCCGCTCGTGCAGAACGGCACCGTCGATCTCGAATGCGGCGTGACCACCAACCTCGCCGCGCGCCATGCGCAGGTCGCGTTCTCGACCACCTTCTTCGTCGCGACGACGCGCCTGCTCACGCGCACGAGTTCGGGTATCCGCGACTTTCCCGATCTCGCCGGCAAGACGGTCGTGACGAACCAGGGCACGACGTCCGAACGCCTGCTGCGCAAGATGAACGAAGAAAGGAAGATGGGCATGCAGATCATCGGCGCGAAGGACTACGGCGAAGGACGCCTCACGCTCGAATCGGGCCGCGCGGCCGCGTACATGATGGACGACGTGCTGCTCGCGGGCGTGCGCCAGCTCGCCGCGAAACCGGCCGACTGGCGGATCGTCGGCACGCCGCAATCGTCGGAAGCGTACGGGTTCATGCTGCGCAAGGACGATCCGCAATTCAAGGCGCTCGTCGACGGCGTGCTCGTGCAGTTGATGAAAAGCGGCGAGATCGACGCGCTGTACGACAAGTGGTTCTTGAAGCCGGTGCCGCCGAAGGGGCTGTCGTTCGACTTCCCGATGAGCGACGTGATCAAGGCGCGCTATGCGGCGCCGAACGACGCGCCGCTCGAGTGAGCGCCGCGCGTCGACACCGGCTTACGCGCGCGTCCACGCGACGCACGCCGCGTAGCCGGGCGCCGCGTCGAGCCACGCCGCATCGAACGCCGCGACGCCGGCGGCGGGCGCGGCCGGCTCGACGATCGTCGTCGCAGGCGTCGCCGCGTCGCGCGGCGGCACGACCGCGAACGCGCGCAGCCCGCCGACGATGCCGGTGCCGAGCGCCTTGAGCAGCGCCTCCTTCGCGGACCACACCCGCATGAATTCGCCTTCGCGCGCGCCGGGCGGCAGACCGTCGAGATACGCGGCTTCGGCGGGCGCGCACACTTCGCGCGTCAGCGCACGCCAGTCGGTCGCGCGGTTGCAGCCCTCGATATCGACGCCGACGCGGCCTGCCGGCGCCCACGCGAGCAGCGCGTGCTCGCCCGCGTGCGACACGTTGAAGTCGAGCGACGCGCGATGCGCAGGGTCCAGCGACGGCCGCCCCGCTGCGTCGACGACGATCGCGACCGCACGCGGCGCGATGCCGAGCGCCGCGCCGAGCACGTCGCGCAGCGCGGCGCGCGTCGCGGCGCTGCGCACCGCATCCTCGTGCCGCAGGAAGCGTGCGGCGCGGGCGCGCTCATCATCGCTCAGCGCCGCATACGCGGCCGACACGAGCGGCACGCGCCAGTCGAAATCGACGCGCGCGATCCGCACGCCGGCGCGCGCCGCGGCGGGCGGCACGTCGAGCGCATGCATGCGCCATGCGCGGGGCGTTTCAACGGAAGAGGCGGAATCGGACGGAATGGACATCGGCGCGCGGCAGTCGGTGCGGTAAAGCGAAACGTCCGATGTTAATCGATCGCGCCGGCCTGCGGCCGCTGCGGCACGATCGGGCATTGAACGGGGCTGCGGGATGCGTGCGCGGATGCGCGGTCACCCGTTCGCGGCGATGCCGGGCAAGCCGCTCCCCGTCAGCCGCCCGCGCGACGCCGGGTGCAGCGCGTGCACGACGCCCGGCGCATCGGCCGGCAGCACGCCGTGTTGCAGCCAGTACAGCGCGACGGGCCACAGCGTGTCGGTGAAGCGGCTGTGGAAAAACGCGAAATGGCCGATCGCGTCGACGCCGATGTCGGCCGGCGCGATCCGCAGATGCGTGACGTTGCTGCCCGTGTAATAGCCGGCCAGCCGCTCGATCGCGTCGACCGTGCCGAACGCGTCGTCGTCGATGCCGATCGCGAGCATCGGCGCCGACAGCCCCGCGAAGCGCGCCGGCAACGCGGTGCGACTCGTGGCGCTGTCGTCGAGCACGCTGCCGATGTAGCCATCCTCGAAACGCGGCTGCGAGCGCGCCCACGACAGTGCGACGCCGCGCGGCGTGTCCTCCATCCAGCCGAGCCGCTTCGCGGGCACGTAGCCGAACACGGCCGCGAGCGCGGGCATCGCGACATGCCACTTCCACCACATCCGGCGTCGCTCGGCCGGCAGGTAATCGCGCCAGTACGCATACTGCGCGCCGACGGTGACCACATGCCGCGCGTGCACGTTCGATGCCGCGAGGCCGAGCACGCAGCCGCCGATGCTGTGCGCGACCACGTCGAGCGGCTGCCCCGGAAACGCGTCGCGCGCGTAGTGCAGCGCGGCTTCGCAATCGAGCCGCCCCCAGTCGAGCCAGTTCGCGTCCAGCTTGGCGAGCCGCGCCGGGCGCGACCCGCCGATGCCGCGATAGTCGTAGACGAGCACGTCGCGCCCTTGCGCGAACAGCCAGGCCGCGAAACGAAAGTAGTAGTCGCAGCGCACCGACGTCGCGCAATTGACGACCGTCACGGGCCGCACGGCGCCGCCGCCGCCGCCGCGATGGCGCCAGACGTGGGCGCGCAGTTCGTAGCCGTCGACTGCGCGCAGCGTCACGGGTTCGGGTGGCAACGCGTCGGCCGTGCGATTGGCCTGTGTCGCGCCGCTGTTCTCGTTCGAAATCGTCATTGTGTCTCCTGTCGACCAGAGTTAGTGCTTCAGCACTTACTCTGGTCCCATGGCGTGGTTGGGTGGAGTTAGCGCTTCAGCGCTTACTCCATCCCCACGGCGGTCGACCAGAGTTAGTGCTTCAGCACTTACTCTGGTCCCATGGCGTGGTTGGGTGGAGTTAGCGCTTTAGCGCTTACTCCAACCCCACGGCGGTCGACCCGAGTTGGCGCTTTAGCGCTTACTCTGGTCCCATGGCGTGGCTGGTTGGAGTTAGCGCTTCAGCGCTTACTCCAACCCCACGGCGGTCGACCCCAGTTAGCGCTTTAGCGCCTACTCTGGTCCCATGGCGTGGCTGGATGGAGTTAGCGCTTCAGCGCTTACTCCATCCCCACGGCGGTCGACCCCAGTTAGCGCTTTAGCGCCTACTCTGGTCCCATGGCGTGCCCGGTTGGAGTCAGCGCTTCAACACTTGCTCCACGCCCCGCCCTCCGCAATCACCCCGCCTCCATTGAACTTGACGCACGCCCCGTTCTCAACCAATCTTGCTGCTCCGTTCGCATGAGTCACGCGCATGTCAACGCCACTCGTCCGTCTCCCGTCGCTCGATCTCGTCCGCGGTTTCGTCGCCGTCGGCCGCCGCATGAGCATCACGCTCGCCGCGCAGGACCTGTGCGTCACGCAGTCGGCGGTCAGCCGTCAGATCCATGCGCTCGAAGCGCATCTCGGCGTTGCGTTGCTGCAGCGCGGCTACCGGAAGATCGCGTTCACGCCGGAAGGCGAGCGACTGTTCCGCGTCGCCGATGCGGCGCTGCACGGCCTGCAGGACACCGTCGCGTCGCTCGCCGCCGGGCGCGAGCGCCAGCCGGTGACGATCACGGCCAGCATCGGCGTCACCGCACTGTGGCTGCTGCCGCGGCTCGGGCGGCTGCAGGCGCGCCTGCCCGGGATCGACCTGCGCGTCGCCGCGAACGACAAGGTACTCGATTTGCGCGCCGAGGGCATCGACCTCGGCATCCGCTACTGCCCGCGCGAGCGCGCACCGGCCGGCGCGCTGCGGCTGTTCGACGAGATCGTCGTGCCGGTCGCGCATCCCGCGCTCGCCGCGCGGCCGGTCACGAGCGCGGCCGCGATCGCCGATCACGTGCTGCTCGAATTCGACGGGCCGCCGCAACCGCAGTTGCAATGGCACGCGCACCTGCACGCGGCCGGGCTCGACGACGCGCGCCCGAAAGGCGTGCTGCGCTTCAACCAGTACGACCAGGTGATCCAGGCCGCGATCGCGGGCCAGGGCATCGCGCTCGGGCGGCTCGCGCTCGTCGCGCCAATGCTCGCCGACGGCCGGCTGGCGGCGCTCGGGCCGCACACGCGGACGCCGCCGCCAACGTACGGCTACTGGCTGTTTCAGCACGATCCGGCCCCGCGCCGCGAAGTCGTCGACGTGCGCGACTGGATGCTCGCCGAAGCAGCCGAATGCGATGCGGCGATGCACGCGCACGATACGGCCTCGACCTGAACCCGCAGCTGGGCGGCTGCGCATGACCGCAGGCTCACGCCGCCCCCTTCACATTCGCGCCACGCATGTCAACCTGACCGAATGATCGCTTGAGCGACGGCAGCCGCGCTCGTCTAATCGGATCGAGCGCGGCCGTTTCGCCGCGCGCCTTCATCCGGAGACACGCATGACCCCGATCGAGCAGGAAGTCCGGCGCCGCTGGCTGCCCGTGCTGGCAGGCGGCCTGACCATGGGCGCCGCGCTCGGCATCCGCCACGTGCAGGGCCTGTTCCTCGCGCCCGTGTCGCTCGACCACGGCTGGTCGCGCGAGGCGTTCGGGCTCGCGCTGGCGTTGCAGAACCTGATCTGGGGCGTCGCGCAGCCGTTCACCGGGATGGTGGCCGACCGCTTCGGCTCGGTGCGCGTGATCGTCGCCGGCATGCTGCTGTACGCGGCCGGGCTCGTCACGATGGCGCATGCGGCCACGACCGGCCTGTTCACGGTCGGCGCCGGGCTCGTGATCGGCGTCGCGCTGTCGGGCTCGGCGTTCGCGTCGATCTACGGCGCGCTGAGCCGGCTGTTCCAGCCCGACCGGCGCGGCTGGGCGCTCGGTGTCGCCGGCGCGGTCGGGGGGCTCGGCCAGTTCTGCATGGTGCCCGTCGCGCAGGAGCTGATCGGCGGCATCGGCTGGCGGCACGCGTTCATCGCGCTGGCGCTCGTCGCCGCGCTGCTCGCGCCGCTCGCCGTGCTGCTGCGCGACCGGCCCGCGCAGGCGGCCGCCGCCGGCTCCGACCAGTCGATCGGCGAAGCCGTGCGCGAGGCGTTCGCGCATCGCGGCTTCTGGCTGCTGAATGCGGGCTTCTTTGCGTGCGGCTTCCAGCTCGCGTTCATCGCGACGCACCTGCCCGCGTACCTGCTCGACCACGGGCTGCCGGCGCGCCACGCGAGCGTCGCGCTCGCGCTGATCGCGCTCACGAACGTGGCCGGCACCTACGCGTGCGGCAATCTCGGCGGGCTGCTGCGGCGCAAGTACGTACTGTCAGTGCTGTACCTCGTGCGCGCGCTCGCGATGGCCGCGTTCGTCGCCGCACCGCTGTCGCCCGCCAGCGTCTACGTGTTCGCGGCCGTGATGGGTTTCACATGGCTCGGCACGGTGCCGCTGACGAACGGCGTGATCTCGCAGGTGTTCGGCGTGCGCTACATCGCGACGCTGTTCGGCTTCGTGTTCTTCGGGCACCAGCTCGGCAGTTTCTTCGGTGTATGGCTCGGCGCGCTCGTGTACGACGCGACGCACTCGTACCTGCCGCTGTGGATCGGCTCGATCGCGCTCGGCGTGCTCGCGGCGCTGCTGCACTTGCCGATCGACGACGCGCGCGTTGCACGCCCGGGATCGGGCACTGCGGCATGGGCATGATTCGCGCGGCGCTGGCCGCCGGCATGCTCGCGTTCGTCGCGTGGTGCGGCGCGGCCTACTTCGATTCGGGCGTCGCGTACGCGCTGCTCGAGCACGTCGCGTTCTGCAATTGATGCGGCAAACCTCGGCGCATGGTCAGCGACGCTTCGGCAACGCGGCCAGCGCATCGAGCGCACGGGCGCGCGCGGCCGCATGCTCGACGAGCGGCGCCGGATAGTCGACGCCGAGCCGCACGCCGGCCGCGTCGAGTTCCAGCGGCGACGCTTCCCACGGCGCATGGATCGACGTGTTGTCGAGGCCGGCAAGCTCGGGCACCCAGCGCCGCACGTACGCGCCGTCCGGGTCGAACTTCCGGCCCTGCGCGACCGGATTGAAAATGCGGAAATACGGCGCCGCGTCGGCGCCGCAGCCGGCCACCCATTGCCAGCTCGCCGCGTTGTTCGCGGGATCCGCATCGACCAGCGTGTCCCGGAACCACACTTCACCCGCGCGCCAGTCGATCAGCAGATGCTTGATCAGGAACGACGCGACGACCATTCGAACGCGGTTGTGCATCCAGCCGGTCGTCCACAGCTCGCGCAGGCCCGCGTCGACGAGCGGGTAGCCGGTCCGGCCGCGCTGCCACGCACGCAACGCGGCGGGATCGTCGCGCCACGGCATCGCATCGAATTGCGCGCGGAAGTTGTCGGTCGCGAGCGCCGGGAAGTGATACAGCAGCATGTAGCTGAATTCGCGCCAGCCGAGCTCGCTCAGGAATTTGTCGGCGTGCATCGCATACGCCGCGCCGCCCGCGTTCGCGGCGCCCTGCACCGCATGCCACACCTGTCGCGGCGATACGTTGCCGAAGCGCAGGAACGGCGACAGCCGGCTCGTCGCGGGGCGGTCGGGTCGATCGCGCGCGTCCGCATAGCCGGCGAGCGAGGTCGTCAGAAACGTGTCGAGCTGCGCGTGCGCGCCGGCTTCGTCGGGCGCCGGCCACGCCTCGCGCAGGCCGCCGGCCCAGTCCGGCGCATGCGGACGCAATGCGAGCGCATCGAGCGACAGCGCGCGCTCGCGCACGGCCTTCGGCCACGGATGGAACGCGATCCGCTCGGGCGCCGGCAGCGGCGCGGCCACCGTGCGCTCGCGGCGCGCCGCGCGCCAGTAAGCGGTGAACACCTGGTACGGGCCGCCGCTGCCCGTCAGCACCTCCCAGGGCTCGTTCAGCAGGCTGCCGTTGCTGCTCTCGACCGTCACGCCCTGCGCCTTGAGCGACGCCTTCAACGCCGCATCGGCGTCGCGCTGCGGCTGCGCATAGCGGCGGTTCCAGTACACGGCCGCGGCGCCCGTGTCGCGAACGAGACGCTCGATTTCGCGCCGCGCGTCGCCGCGCAACAGCAGCAGGCGCCCGCCATGCCGCGCGAGCGCGGCGTCGAGCCCGGCCAGCGATCCGTGCAGCCACCAGCGCGCCGCGCCGCCGAGCGCGGGCCCGGCGCCCGTGTCCGTGCCGTCGACGAAGACGCAGACGAGCGGCCGGCCCGATTCGACCGCGCGCGTCAGTGCGGGCTGATCTGTCACGCGCAGATCGTCGCGGAACCATATGATCGCTGGGGCAACGGACGACTGGGCGGACACGGGCATCTCGATGACGAAAGGGACAGGAGATGCGTATTGTCGCGGCTGCGCTGCGCGGTGTCGACGCCGGCCGTTACGGCCAGCGCATCACGGCGACGCCGTGCGCGGCCGCACACGCGGCGCCGACCCGATGAAGCTTGCGGTGCCGGCCGCACGCACGTGATGTTTGCGAGGCTGTCGTACGTCGACCGGTTCGTGCGCCCGGCGCATCGCTGGCGCATTGCCCCGCGCATCGACGAACGCAGGAAAGCCTGCCGTGGCCACCTGTGCGGCCGGCTGGTCCGCTTCGCGATGCACGTGCCGCGCGATGGCCCGCCCGGCGCACGGCGCATCGATGTTGGATCAGTCGAGCCGGAACGCGGCCTCGAAGCGCTCGGCGAATGCGTCGAACTCGGCTTCCGGCAGATGGTTGATGCCGCCTGCGCACTTGCGCCCGCCGCCGGTCGCGAAGCCGCGGCAGAACTCGTCCGCACCGATCGGCCGGCCGTCGGGCACGCGTACGCTGACGACGAGCCCGCCGCCCGCGCGCGGCGACAGCACCGCGAGCGCCGCATGCGGCGCATTGCGCATCCGTTCGTTCGCGAGCATGCCGGTCGCGCGCCGCGCCCACGGATGATCGGGCATCCGGACCAGCGTCGCGCCCGGCACCTCACGCAGCGGCGCGAGCGCGCACGCGAGCGCCATGTCGTCGCGATAGCCGTCGCGCAGCGCGGCGAACACGGCCGTCTCGCGCACGAAATCGACTGGATCGGCCCACGGCAACATCGCATCCGCGAGCGCCGCCGGATCGAAATGCAGATCGCCGACGCATTCGCCGTATGCGTTGTAATTCAGGTAGCGCCCCAGCTCGGCGAGGGTGCAGCGCTCGGCTTCGTCGACCCCATGCTCGCGCGCGAGCGAATCGCCGAGCGCCGGCAGTTCGTCGCCATAAGCGGCGACGATGGCCCAGCGCACGTGCCGGCCGCCGAGATAGCGGTTCACGATCGCGCTCGTGCAGACGTCGGCCGCCGTGTCGATATGCGCGTGAAAGCGCGGATCGTCGGGCAGTTCGCCCGCGAAGTGATGGTCGAAATAGCGGACCGTCGCGCCTGCCCGCAGCAGCCGCGCGCAGGCATCGCGGTTCTGGTCGTGCGACACGTCGAGCACGGTGACGAGGTCGCCCGCGCGCGCGTCGATCCGCTCGAGCAGCGTGATGTCGCGCTTCACGCCGGTCACGAGCGTGCCGTGCACGCGTTCGGCGAGCCGCAACTGCTGAAGCGCGCACAGGCCGTCCGCGTCGCCGTTGAACGCGAACACGTGCCGCGCGTACTGGTTGTCCTGCATGATCCGTTGCTCCATCGTCAAGGCATGAAATCGCGTCCGTTCTCGCGTGGCGAGCACGCCGAGTTCCGGCGCCAGATATTTTGCCGCAACCGCGAGCGCGCCTTTCGATACAGCGTAGTCGCGCTCTCGACAAACGGCTTGCGGGTCGCCTGCGTGTCGATCGTCGCGATCGCGCCGCTGCCGCTTCATCGGCGGCACGACTTCCTGTATGGGCACACCGTACGGAGCGCGTGAATATCGAACGTCGCCCCGTCGAGGCCGGTTTTCTCCGCCGGCGCCGGCCACACGCCGTGCGCTCACGCACCGTCTCGACCGCGAGCGTCGCGCCGAGTCCGGTCCGACCTTGAAGCAGCGATCGGTGAAATGTTGCCTTATGTCATACGTCATCAGATGTGAAGAGGGGCGCTTTCCATCTCGAAATTTCGGTAATTTTTGATAAATTCCCGGGTAAACCCGCGACGTCTTCGAGGGCACTCCGGTGTACCATGTCATACGACGACATACTACATAACCGCCACCCAGATGCCGCCGCGGGCTGCCGCTCCGCCCGCCGACACCCGACCGGAGACACCCTTGAACCCGCCCTCGTCCGCCCTGCCCGGCCGCGATCCGCTCGCGTCCGCCGTCTCGAAAGTGAAGTGGCACGTGCTGCCGCTCGTGCTGATCATGTTCATCGCGAACTACATCGACCGCGTGAACGTCGGCTTCGTCGATCGCCATCTCGAAGCGTCGATCGGCATCGGCGCGGCCGCGTACGGGCTCGGCGCCGGCCTGTTCTTCGTCGGCTACGCGCTGTTCGAAGTGCCGTCGAATCTGCTGATGCAGCGCTACGGCGCCCGCGTGTGGCTCGCGCGGATCATGGCGACCTGGGGCATCGTCGCGGCCGCGATGGCGTTCGTGTGGAACGACACGTCGTTCTACGCGCTGCGCTTCCTGCTCGGCGCGGCCGAGGCCGGCTTCTTCCCCGGCGTCGTGCTGTACCTGTCGCAATGGCTGCCGCCGCAGGAGCGCGGCAAGGCGATGGCGATCTTCCTCGGCGGCTCCGCGTTCGCGTCGGTGCTGTCCGGGCCCGTCACCGGCGCCCTGCTGTCGATCCGCGGCTTCGGCCTCGCGGGCTGGCAATGGATGTTCCTGATCGAAGGGCTGTTCTCGGTTGCGCTGTGCGGCGCGAGCTGGCTGCTGCTGAAGTCGCACATCCGCGACGCGACGTGGCTCACGGCCGACGAACGCACCGCCCTCCAGAACGCGCTGGACGACGAGCGCGCGACGCGCGACGTCCGCTCGAACGTGCCGGTGCGCGCCACCGCGCTGCTGCGCGATCCGCAGATCATGCTGTTCTGCTTCCTGTACTTCTCGATCCAGTTGACGATCTACGCGGCCACGTTCTGGCTGCCCACCATCATCCGCAAGATGGGCGGCCTCACCGATTTCCAGGTCGGCCTGTACAACACGATTCCGTGGATGATCGCGATCGGCGCGATGTACGGCTTCGCGGTGCTGTCGTCGAAGTGGAAGCATCCGCAGCGATGGCTCGCGTTCGCGCTCGTGCTCGCCGCGTGCGGGCTGTTCGCGTCGACGTCGCCGAATCCGGTGTGGTCGTTCGCGTCGGTCTGCTTCGCCGCGCTCGGCTTCAAGGCGGCGGCGTCGCTGTTCTGGCCGATCCCGCAGGGCTATCTCGACACGCGCGTGGCCGCGGCCGTGATCGCGCTGATCAACTCGGTCGGCAACCTCGGCGGCTTCGTCGCGCCGACGGCCTTCGGCTATCTGAAGCAACATACGGGTTCGATCACGGGCGGGCTGTATGCGCTCGCGATCGCTTCGCTCGTCGCCGCGGTCGCCGCGCTGTTCGCGCGCACGCACCGGCGCAGCGATCCGCCGCGCGGCCGGCCGGCCGACGAACCCTTCACGCACGCCCCGATGCTCCGCCATGCCGAACACTGACCGCCTGACCGTCGTCGTCTCGAATGCCGTCGACGGCGACCTCGCCACGTTCTCCCTCGCCGGCGACGGCACGCTCGCGCCGCTCGCCCGCTATCCGGCGGCCGACGCCGCGATGCCGATCGCGGTGCAGGCCGACCGCGCGCGGCTCTACGTCGCGACGCGCGGCGCGCAGCCGACGATCGTCGCGTTCCGCGTCGCCGCCGCCACGGGCGCGCTCGCACGCATCGGCACGACCGCGATCGACGCGAGCCATGCGTACCTGTCGCTCGATCGCAGCGGCCGCTGGCTGCTCGGCGCATCGTACGGCGGGAATTCGCTGAGCCTCTACGACGCCGCGCGCGTGCGCGACGGCGACGGCACGCCGCTGCAGGTCGCCGGCGGCATCGCGAACGCGCATGCGGTGATCGTGTCGCCGGACAACCGTTTCGCGTACGTCAGCTCGCTCGGCTCGGACCGCGTGTTCGGTTTCGCGCTGGTCGAAGACGCCACGGGCCTGCGCGCGGTCGAACACGGCGAAACGCGCGTGCCCGCCGGCTTCGGCCCGCGTCACCTGCGGTTCGCGGATGACGGCCGCACGCTGGTCGTCGTCAGCGAATTCCAGGCGACGCTTGCGACCTTCGCGCGCGACATCGACACCGGCCGGCTCGGCAACTCGCACGTGAGCGCGCGCCATCCGGCCGTCGCCGAACTCGCGCAAGGCCATGCGCGCCCGCCCGCCCCCGCCGAGCCGTCCGTGTGGGCCGCCGATCTGCACCTGACGCCCGACGAACGTTTTGCGTACGTCAGCGAGCGCACGTCGAGCCAGTTGCTCGGCTATCGCCGCGACGAAGATGGCACATTCGTGCCCACCCACGCGACGCCCACCGAGACCCAGCCGCGCGGCTTCGCGATCGATCCGTCGGGACGCTGGCTGGTCGCCTGCGGCGAACAGTCGGAACACGTCGCGGTGTATGCGATCGCGCCGGACGACGGCACGCTGTCGCTGCACGCGCGCGTGCCGAGCGGCCGCGGCGCGAACTGGATCGCGATCGTTTGAACGTCTGAAGGCTTGAAGAAGCATCCGCGCCCGCGCGGGAACCGGCCCGCCGATGCGGGTGCGCCGTTCGGCGCGTTCAGCGCCGCTCGCTCGGCGCCACGCCCGTCCAGCGCTTGAACGCGCGCGTAAAATTGGCGCGGTCGGTATAGCCGACACGCGCCGCGATCTCGTCGACCGGCAGCCGCGTGCCTTCGAGCAGCCGCAGCGCGTCGCGCAGCCGGATCTCGTCGAGCAGCGCCGAATAGGTCGCGCCGTATTCGGCCAGCTTGCGCTTGAGCGTGCGCGCCGACACATGCAGCTCGCGCGCGATATCGTCGACCGACGGATAGCCGCCCTCGCCGCAGATCAGCAGGTTGCGCACGCGCTCGACGATGCTTTCCGCGTAGCCGAGCCGCGCGAGTTCGGCCTCGCACTGCTGGACGATCATCTGCGCGGTCTGCGCGTTCGCGGTGCCGATCGGCTCGTCGAGCAGCGCGGCGTCGCAGCGGATGCGATTTGCGCTCGCGTCGAAATGGCAGCGCGGCAGGCGCGCGCGATAGCGCTCGAACCACGGCGGCTCCGGCCATTCGAAATGCAGTTCGGCACGCGACTGCAGCGTGCGCCCCGGCGTCGGATACAGCAGCGAATTGAACAGGATCGCGGTCTCGACCAGAAAGTTTTCCACCGCGAACTGGCGCAGCCGGCCGAGCGGAAACGCTTCGCGCACGTCGATGTCGACGATGCCGTCGAGCTGCGCGAGCCGCACCGAGAAGAACGGCACGCGCGTCGGCAGGTAACGGATGCCGAGCGCGATCGCCTCGCCAAGCGTCGCGCAGCTCATCAGCCCGAAGCCGATCAGCCCCGCTTTCGTCAGGCTGCTGCGCAGGCCGATCTCGATCGCGATCGACGGATCGTCGGTCGCGTCGAGCAGGTTGAACACGATCGCCGCCTGCTGCAGCGGCGTGATGCGCGCATCGGGCTGCGCGAGCCGGTCGCGCTCGACGCCCGAGCCGGCGAGGATGCGGCCGCCGTCGATGCCGCGCTCCTCGGCCAGCATCAGCATGAACAGCGCATACGCGGACGATACCGTCGCCTTGTTCAACTGGCGCGCGGCATCCGGAACGGACGGGACCATGCGGCTCACTCCGGGCGGTTTCGGCGGATTGTAGCGTCGCTGGCCCGCCATGACACCTTGTCGGCACTCTAGCGCGACGACATCCGCTCGGGCGCGCGCCCGCCGGCCAACGTGGCCCGAAATGACACCACGATTGGCACCAGCGGCCCTCGCACGCGCGCCGGCACGCGCCTATGCTTGTCGCATCGGCATTGCGCCCCACTCCTTCCGTACGGATCCCGGTCGATGAGCCACCCCGCACGAACCGCCTTTCGCCACGACGCAGACAAGGTCGCGTACGTCCGCCGCGAAGTCAACGCCGCGAGCGACGCGATCCGCGCGCGGTTTCCGCTGCTCGACAACCAGAACCTCGTCGGCGCGACCGTGATGGCCGTGTCGGTCGGCGCGATGCTCGCGATCGCGTGGCTGTATGCGCGCGGCGCGATCGCGTGGTACGTCGCGCTGCCGCTCGCCGCGTTCGTCACGTCGTTGATCCACGAGCTCGAGCACGACCTGATCCACCTGATGTACTTCAAGAAGACACCGTGGGCGTATCACCTGATGATGGCGCTGTGCTGGCTCACGCGGCCGGGCACGATCAACCCGTGGACGCGGCGGCGCATGCACCTGCATCACCACAAGGTATCGGGCGGCGAATCGGATCTCGAGGAATTCGGCATCACCAACGGGGAGCGCTGGGGCGTGAAGCGCGCGCTGATGATCGCGGACGGCATGCTCGCCGTCGTGCTGCGGCCGGCCGCGATGCGTCGCAAGGTGAAGCAGTACGTGGCCGCGCAGCCGGTGCAGGATCCGTCCGAGCGCCTGCAACTGCGCGTCGAGCAGCTGTCGTCGTACATGCCGATCGGTCACCTGTACTACACGCTGTGGCACGCGTTCATCGTCTATCACGTCGGCCTGTTCGCACTGCATGGGTTCGGCTACGCGGTGACGGTGCCGGCCGTCGTCGAACGCGTGATGAGCGTCGTCGATTTCCTCGCGGTGGTGTGGCTCGGGCCGAACTTCCTGCGCAGCTTCTGCATCAACTTCGTCAGCTCGAACATGCATTACTTCGGCGACATCGATTCGCGCAACGTGATCCAGCAGACGCAGGTGCTGAACCCGTGGTGGATGCTGCCGTTTCAGTTGTTCTGCTTCAATTTCGGCAGCACGCACGCGATCCATCACTTCGTGGTGCGCGACCCGTTCTACATCCGGCAGCTGACCGTGCGCACCGCGCATGCGGCGCTGCGCGAAGTCGGCGTGCGCTTCAACGATGTCGGCACGTTCGCCCGCGCGAATCGCTGGGGCGCCTATCGTCCGTCTCGCGGCACGCGCGACGCGCAGGCCGACGCGTAACGCGTAACGCGTGACGCGTGCGGCGCGCGGCGTCAGCGCCGGGGTCAATCGCCGATCGGCGGCATCGGCCCCTGCCCGCGAATCCACGACCAGTTCGCGAGCTCGGCCATTTCCTTGTCGCCGCGGCTGTCGCCGTACGCGAACAACTGCTTCGGCGGCCGGTTGCCCCACCATCCGCGCAACCGCACGACCTTCTGCGGCCCCCAGCAATTCTCGCCGTCGAGCCGCCCGGCGAAGACACCGCGCTCGAACGCGAGCCGCGTCGAGAGCACCGCGTCGAAGCCGACCGTCTTCGCCCACTTCTCCAGATACAGCGACGGCGACGCGCTGACCAGCACGACTTCATGCCCGCGCGCGCGATGTTCGCGAATGCGTTCGAGCATTTCCGGACGCACGAGGCTCGGCAGATAACTGTCGACGAACGTGCGCGCGTGTGCATCGAGCGCGTCTTCGCGGATCGGCCCGAACGCGAACGACGCGAACTTCGCCTTCGCGTCGCCGCGCGACAGCAGCCCGGCCTTCATCGCGAAGATCCACGGCAGCGCGCGCAGCCCTGCCCACGCGAAACGCGGCGTGCCGACCGCCTGGCGAACGAAATGGCGGAAGCTGTCGGTGGTCGTGATGGTGCCGTCGAAATCGAAGGCGGCGACGATGCGGTCGGTCATGGGGAATCGGCGGGAAAGCGGTGAGATGCCGGGAAGATAGCAGAGTCGGGGCCACCCGCGCGAAACCGTATCGCCCGACACGAGACCCACGCGCACCGAAGCGCGCGGTCGCATCGTTCCCTCAGCGCGGCGGCCGCGCGGCCAGCGCCGCCGGCAGCACGACGTTCATCAGGTGATCGGCGCGCGACAGCAGATCGGTCACGCGCTCGTCGAGCCCGCGCAGTTGCGCCGGCTGCATCCGGATCTGCTGGACGGCCTGCCCGACGATGTTGCGGCGATCGAACAGCGTGCGCTCGACGCCCGCGTCGTCCGGCGCCCGCACGACGTCCGACACCGCGCTCAACGCCGCGAGCACGACCACGAGGTTCTCTTCCGCATGGCGAACCTTCGCGGCGAGTTCCTCGGTACGGCGCGGGAAAAAGCCGAGCGACTGCTTCAGCGCGCCGAGCGCCGCGCGGTAGTCGACATGGCTGGACGCCCCGCCGAACCAGCGTTCGAACATGCCGGCCTTGCGCGTTGCCTGCGCGAGCATCCCGGCCATCATGTCGGCCGCGCCGAGCTCGTTGAATTCGCGCGTCGTCGCGGCGACCGCTTCGACGAGGTTGCCGGCCGTCTCCAGCGCACCGTCGCCGATCGTCGCGACCGTCGCGAGCTTCAGCGGCACCAGTTGCCGGATATGCCGCTCGATGCGCGGCGCGTAGTCGGGATAGAGATTCGGAAAGCTGGCCTGTGCGGCGCGGAAACAGGCTTCGAGCTGCGGATGGTTCGATTCGCCGAACAACGCGCGGCCGACCGCATCGGCCGGCGCCGTACGCACGGCTCGATCGGACGCGGGCGCCGGCCCGAGATCGAGCGCCCGCGGGGCGGGCCGCGCCGGCGCACGTGCGTTCGACGCGCCGGCCGTGCCCGGTGCGTCGAACGCAAGACGCCCGGGCGTAGGCTCGGGCGTCGTATCGAACTCGAGCCGCTTCGGCTCGTCGGACGGATTCGTCATTGCTGCTTCCTGCCCGGCGCGGCGGCGTGCCGCGCGCCGGGCCGCCGCCAGTCAGACCGCGCCGCCGTATGCGCGGACGAAATCGCCGAGGCCGCGGTTGTAGCCCGCGCCGACCGCCTTGAACATGAAGTGGCCGTCGCGACGATAGAAGCTGCCGACCTGCACCGACGTCTCCATCGAGAAGTCTTCCTCGAGCGCATACTTCGCGATCACCGTACCCGACACCTCGTCGGCAATCTGGATATAGCTGTTGCGGACCTGCCCGAAATTCTGGCGGCGCGCTTCGGCCTGGTCGATCGTCACGACCACGGAGATTTCCTCGACATCGGCCGCGAGCTTGGTCATGTCGATGAAGATCACTTCATCGTCGCCGCTGCCGCTGCCCGTGCGGTTGTCGCCGCTATGCACGACGCCCAGGCACTTCGACGAAGGCATCCCGCGCTTCGGGAAATCGTCGCCTGGCTGGATGAAGGTTTCCTTGCGCTCCATCGTGCGCACTTCGCTGTTGTAGAACACGAAATGCTGATCCGAGATCAGCTTCGGATTGCTCTGCTCGTCGTACTTGCACAGGAACACCGACACGTCGAGATCGAAATCCGTGCCCGTGTCCGTCGCGTTCGCGTCCCAACCGAGACCGATGCGGAATTTCTGCGTGCCGGGCGCTTCCTTCGACAGATTGACGCGACCGCCTTTCGACAAATTGATCATCTGAACCTCTTCTGCGGGAACCGCCGTTACGCCGGCGGCGATGCCGGGCCGCATGGAGCGGCCCCTTCGTTGATGGTTTTCGTGCCGCGCGACGCGCTTACTTGCCCGCCACCGCGGCGCGGTCTTCCCTGCGCTGCACGACGATCGACGACCACACGGCCGCGGCGATCATCGCCGCGCCGATCAGGCCCGTGACGACTTCGGGCACCTCGAACTTCACGCCCAGGAACATGATCGTCGCGAGCGCGCCGATCGCCCAGAACGCGCCGTGCTCGAGAAAGCGGTACTGCGCGAGCGTGCCCTTCTTCAGCAGCACGAGCGTCATCTCCCGGATGTAGGCCGCGCCGACGCCGAGGCCGAGTGCGATCAGGAAGATGTTGTTCGACAGCGCGAACGCGCCGATCACGCCGTCGAAGCTGAACGACGAATCGAGCACTTCGAGATACATGAAGCCCGCAACGCCTTCGCGCACCACGCGCGTGCCCGTGTCCTCGCCGCCGACGAGGTCACCCACGCCGTGCGCGATCACGAATCCGATCACGCCGAACGCGCCCGCGAGCAGGAAGCTGACCTGCTCGGCCGCCGGCACGTAGAACGACGCGATGATCACGATCGCGAGCGTCAGCGCCACTTCCAGCGCGGTGATGCGGCCGAGATGGCGCATCGGGCCTTCGAGCAAGCCGATCCAGTGTTCGTCCTTCTCGGTGTCGAGCATGAACTTGAAGAACACCATCAGCAGGAACGCGCCGCCGAACGCCGACACCTCGTGATGCGCGGACGTCAGCACCGCCGCGTACTTGTCCGGCGATTCGATCGCGAGCGTCAGCGCGTCCCACAGGCCGATGTGGCCGATCACCGCGACGATCAGCAGCGGGAACACGAGCCGCATGCCGAACACCGCGACCGGCAGGCCGAACACCATGAAGCGGTTGCGCCACTTCTCCGACCAGTTCTTGAGCACCGACGCGTTGACGACCGCGTTGGCGAGCGACAGCGAAATTTCGAGCACGCACAGGACCGCGACGATCAGCATGTCCTTCACGCCGCCGAGGAGATAGGCCGCGATCAGCGCGAGCGCCGTGAGCGACAACGGGATCTTGAAGTCTTTCAACATGATGGGGTAATCGAGTTCAAAAAATGGGTAGGCGGGATACGCTTACTTCGCGCGCACCCAGTCGCAGAATTCCTGCGTGATCAGCTGTTCGTAGATCTGTTCGTCGCTCAGGTCGAGCGATTCGAGATGCAGGAAGCCGACGTTCGGCATTTCGTTCGCGACTTCCGCGAGGAAGTCGAATTCGCTCGGGTCGCCGACGCCGACGAGCGACCAGTACAGCGGGAAATGCTGCGAGTCGGCCAGCAGCTGGCGCACGCGCTTGCGGTCGTTCTTCGGGTTCTGGCCGTCGGTGACGAACAGCACCCAAGCGGGCAGATGGCCGTTCGCGGGCGCCGAAGCGGCCGGTGCGGACGTATCGTCCGCGCCGCCGAACAGCCGACTCAGGAAACCGCGCTTTTCTTCGCGCTTCGGCTCCGGCGCGCGGAAGAAGAAGTCGACGATGTCGTTCATCACCGGCGCGTACTGCGTGCCGCCCCACTTGTCGATCCGCGCATTGAGCACATGATCGGAAATGTACGAACCGTAGTTCTCCGGCGTCGCGGTCGGCAGGCGGTCGTAGCCTTCGGTGAAGGTCCACGTATCGACTTCGCCGTTGTCGTCGAACTTCAGCGCGATGCCGAGGATCCGGTCGTGCGTCTCCTGGATCACGCCCGACTGGTACAGCGGCTTCGCGGAGCCCGAGATGTCGAGCGCCGCGCCGACGCGCACGACGGGCGGCTTCAGGATCTGACGTTTTTCGAGGACGATCGCGACCTTCGCCGCGCGTTTCTCAAGCGTAATCATGCGGTGTTCTCTCAGGTTTCTTGGTTGTCAGTTCTGCTTCGGAGCAAATCGGGTGATCAGGTCCTGTTCGAGCTGGCGCAGGCGCGGCGCGTCCTGCTCGCGCTGGCGGCGGCCGTCGGCGATGATCTGCGTGATGTCGTCGAACGCGCCGAACAGCTGCTGCTGCGCGTATTCGAACGTGTCGGTCGAGATCACCGGGCGCTGGCCGAGCTTCGCGACTTCCTGCGCGTTCTGGCGATTCAGGTCGGCCTGCGCGCGGATCGCCTCGTCGGCCGCGTCGTACGTCGCGTTCGCGAGCGCCGCCGCGCGCTTCGTGCTGAGCTGTTCGAGGTAGAGCGCGAATGCGTTGGTCCACGCGGGGATCAGCACGGTCTTGATCGTCATGAATTTCGACGTCAGCGTGCGTTTCTGGTCCTGCTCCATCCGGATCTGCGGCGCGAGCTGCTTCGACATCAGCATCGCGCGGTCGAGATCGTCGAGCTTGCTTTCGAGCGCGTCGACCTTGCGCTTCACGTCGAGCAGGCGCTGCGCGGCGAATGCGTCGTCCGCCGGCTGCTGGCCGGCCGCCAGATGCGCGCGCAGCGCCGCGAGCGCCGTTTCGCCGTGCGCCTTCGACTGCGCGAGTTCCTGGTGCAGCGCGTAGTTGTCGTTGTACATCCGCTCGAGCTCGTCGATGCCGGCCTTCTGGCGCTGCGCATGGTTTTCGAGCTCGACGACGAGCGTGTCCATCCGCTTGCTCACCGATTCATATTGCGACAGCAGCTTTTCCTTGGTCGAGCGGAACAGCCGCGTGACCTGCGTGAGCAGCCCGCCCTTGTCGGCGCCGCGCGGGTCGAGCCCTTTCGCGGTCGCAATCAGCTCGTTGAGCTTGTCGCCGAACTGGTCGGCGTCCGAGGCCCGGACGCTCGCGAGAATCTGCTGGGAGAAGGCGGCGATCCGCGTGCCCTGCGTCGCGCCGAGCTGGTCGATCTCGTCGACGGTGATCAGGCGCGCGTGTTCCGTGGGCTGCGCTGCCGGCGCGACGACGTGGGCAGCGTTGGCGACGGCGGCTGGCACGGCGACGGGTGACGAAGGCGGGGTGGAAGGACGATCGCTGACCGCATCGGATTGCTTGTCGTCGAATAGCGGCTTCATGTGGCTACCCCGTTTCCTTTTCTACTTTTTGCTACGTGTTGTCGTGCGCGCGAGGCGCGCTTCCGTGGTTGCCGTCGTGCTCTCTCACGGACGGCAGACGGACAATAATGGGCGGCGGTGCGGCTCGTCAAGCCGGGCCAATCTTTCATTTTCCATACTTTTTGTAATATATGCGGCGGAAATTCCGACACTGCCTCCGGCAACGTCAGGACAAGTGCCTTGATGGAGCACGAATCCGGGTTCCTCGGGGCACGTCGGCAAAGAGAAATGGAAAGTATTTTGAAAGAATTAAGCTCTCGCCATTCCGCTGATTGTTACAGATCGCTTAACGCGAGCCCTTGCGTCGCGCCCTAGTACGAATAGCCTTGCGACGCCGGGCGCGCATCGTGACGGCGGCCCCACCACGGCAAGTACGCGTTGTTCTCCCCGCGTGCGCGGAACCAGTCCTTGCCGGGATCGATCGGTGTCAGCTTCGACGGCGCAACCACCACCACGGCCGTCGGATGCTCGGCGTCGGTCGTTCCCGCCACGAGCACGTTTCCGCCGAGATGGTTTGCGCGGCCGATCGCCAACGCCACATCGGTCAGCGCCGCGCCGGCGCCCATGTCACCGAGCAGTGCCGACGTGTTGAAGGTCGCGTCGCGGAGGTCGCTTTCCGGCACGGCGTGCGCGAGCCCTTGCGAAAGCGACGCGGCCCTTGCCGACGCGGCAGCGCTGCCCTTGCCCGCATCGTGAATAACGTAGTTCAGCGACGAGACAGCGACGCCCGCATTGCCTGCCGCCGCATCGATCGTCGACTTCCATGCCTGCCCTCCCCGGCTGCCGCCCTGCTTCGCGTCGAAATCCTCGACGTTGCCTTGCGCCGCCTTGCCGATCCATGCCAGCGGTTCGCGCTCGGTCTTCAGAGCCGGGCCGGCGAGGAACAGCACCACCATGTTCTCGTTGATCTGTTCGTCCTGAGGGGGAAAGCTTGGCGCGTCCCAGTTCATCACCCACACGCTTTTGTCGGGATGCGCGGCCAGGTAGTCCAGCGCGGCGTTCAGCGACGCGAAGCCGGCATTGCCGTGGCCCGACGTCACGCGCACATCGGGCGGCGTATCGCTGCTCCATAGATTTTTTGCGGAGGGGTTGCCGATTTCGTACGCATTTACCATTTCGTCGCGCAAAAACGCGCCGGCAGCGACCGGGTCGAGACGGCCGGCAGGAAGTGCGAGTTCGACACGCACCCCGGCCAGTTCACGCCACTCCCGCTTGTACTTCGAGCCGATGGTGTAAAAATAATCGGGGTTCATCACGTAGCGCGTTCGAAACAACACAAGGAGTTTGTCGACGTACTTTTCATAGAACCCGGAAAACGTCTCACTTCCCCAGTTACCATTCGCAACGATGGAAACCGCCTGCAAGGTCGAGTATTTTTTGGGGTTTGTCCGCACCATGTCGTCGTTGGCGTTCGGTTTCACCAACCCGAGCGTCCACAGCAATTGCCACTCGGTCGGATAGTCACGACGCTGCAGCGGATTGAGCCATTCAAGTCCGACAACTTGAGCAACAAATGGCGCGGCAGATGCGCCTTCGACAGATTGCGCCGATGTGGTGCTCGTCTCGGCCCGCAACGGCGAACCCGACACGAGTGTCGCCACGAGGATCGAGACGCACCCGATGCGTCTGGCAAGCGTGAAACAGTGCATGAATATTCCCGATCGAGCCGACCAATCCCGAGCGCCGGTCCGATAATTCATTCCCGTCCGGACGACGCCAGACTCGAAATCAGCGTCGCGCCACACGATGTCTTGTGACCATCGAATGCGGCCGGCTTCCCGTCGACGATGACCTGCGGATCGCCTTCGGCGATAAAGCAGGCCTGATGGCCCGTGATCGGGCAGACACACGTATCACCGAGCCGCGCGACCGGCCGCCCCATCACTTCGCTGACCGCGCTGCCGGTCACGACCTGACCGCCGTGGCTCGTTGCGTCGCCGACCCGAATGATTCCGCGCATGCGTGTTCCTTATTCCGAATAGCCTTGCGGAGCCGGACGCGCGTCGTGACGGCGGCCCCACCACGGCAAGTACGCGTTGTTCTCCCCGCGTGCGCGGAACCAGTCCTTGCCGGGATCGATCGGTGTCAGCTTCGACGGCGCAACCACCACCACGGCCGTCGGATGCTCCGCGTCGGTCGTTCCGGCTACGAGCACATTTCCACCGAGGTGATTCGCGCGGCCGATCGCCAGCGCCACATCGGTCAGCGCCGCGCCGGCACCCATGTCACCGAGCAACGCCGATGTATTGAAGGTCTGCGTGCGGAAATCGTATTCCGGCAGAACTTCTGTCAGCGTCTGCGACAGTGAGGCAATGCGTGTCGATGCAGCATCGCTGCCCTTGCCCGCGTCGTGCACGATGTAATTCAACGACGACACCGGCACGCCAGCATTACTCGCCGCCGTATCGATCGTCGACTTCCATGCCTGCACCGCACGGCTCGCGCCTTGCTTTGCCTCGAAATCCTTGACGTTGCTTCGTGCAGCCTTGCCGATCCAGGCGAGCGGCTCACGCTCGGTCTTCAGGTCGGGGCCGGCGAGGAACAGCACCACCATGTTCTCGTTGATCTGTTCGTCGTTCGGCGGGAAGCTCGGTGCATCCCAGTTCATCACCCACGCGCTTTTGTCGGGGTGGGCGGCCAGATAGTCCAGCGCCGCGTTCAGCGACGTGAAGCCGGCATTCCCCTGCCCCGATGTCACATGCACGTCCGGCGGTGTGTCGTGGCTCCATAAATTTTTGGCGGACGGATTTCCTATTTCGAAGAAATTAACAATCTGATCTCGCAAATGTGACGATGCCAGCCCAGGATCGAGTCGACCAGAGGGGATTGCCAGCTCGATATGCATGCCAGCCAATTCTCGCCACTTCTTCTGACTATCCGCGCTAACCGTGTAAAAATAATCCTGATTCGTGAAATATCGAGTCCGGAAAAGCACCAGCAGCTCATTGATATATTTCTTATAAAATCCGGAAAACGATTCACGCCCCCGGCGACCATCGGCCACGATAGAAATCGGTTGCAATGTTGAATATTTTTTTGGATTGACCCGAACCATGTCATCGTTGACATTCGGCTTTACCAGGCCGAGCGTCCATAATATCTGCCACTCGGTGCTGTAATCCTTGCGCTGCAACGGGTTCATCCAGCCAAGCCCGACGACCTGAGCAACGAATGGTCTGGACGCCCCAGCTCCGGTAATTGGAGCCGCCTTCTCGTTCAATGAAGCCGCAACCGCTCGCGGACCCGCAATCACCGCTGCAAATGCAAATACCATGATTGCCACAAGTCCTGGAACCAGGACTAACCGCTTCATCAGAGTTCCCATGCTCAACAACGCTCCTGTCCCGTCATCAGACGAAACCAATATCAAAACCGATACACCCAGCGCAAGAAGCAATGCACCGCCGGCGACTCCGGCACGACGCGGCCATGTAGCGATGGCCGATCTCATAAATGGCCTCCAAGCTTCAGGAAAAATCCACCATCTCTTTCGTCGTGTATCTTGGAAGGCATTTTTGCATGATCATCCTTAACAACCCAATCTTGCAAAAACATTTTTTCACACTTTCCAGTTATAATATATTCTGCCATCTTACCATTTTGACCCTCATCACCCAAACTATTGGCAAATCGCCAATCAGCCTGAATCCTGATTTCTTCAAAATCCATCTCGGTCAGATAACAAAGCCCAATTGCAACATCATAAGCCAACGCCTTTTCAGCATGGTCCTTGTTGGTCATGATGGTCGAATGGTTGGTGGGGTTATTCTTTTCCCCGCCGTTCAGAATCTGAAATATCTCCTTGTTCCGCCATTCCGTATAGTCAGCACTCGCTGCCCCCGGATTGTCCTCCCCGACCACGGTTCCGATCTCGTCGACCCAGCGACGATTTCCGGATCTCCGCGCTTCCATGCGAAGAATCGAATGATCCTCATACCGCTGCGCAGCCTCGGACGCCGCATCGCCCTGTGCTTTCAGCGCATCACCCTCAGTCTTGAATTTTTCCGACTTCGCGTCGAAGTTGTCGTACGGATCGTCATCGCGCTTGCTCTCCTTCTTGGCATCGCGCGCAGCCGACGGCGGATCGTAACTCTCGTTGAAGCGCCCTTCCTCAATCGGTTTCCCCTGCGCATCGCAAGCGCCCGACGGTTTGTCGTAGCGCAACGCCTGCGGAAGGAAGCGGGTCTCCTTGTCGAGCATCGGTGCCGTAATCGGGATTTCCCAGTCTTTCGGCGGATCGGCATTGACCGCCATGTTAGTCAAATTGAACAGGTAAAGAGCCGGGCTCGTTGCAATCGTGAAAAACTTCGCGATCCACCCTTCATTGGAATGCGTGCCTCGTCCAAGACCATACCGTGCAGGTGGTGACGGCGGATACCAGAAACCCTCCTTCTGGTTCTTGTCCTTGCGCCAGTCATCCTGCCAATACCGATAGAGCTTGTTCTCTCCGCCCACCTCGAAATTCGACGCGAACACGCGCTGCGAGAAAACACCCCACCCGTTGGTCGCACTGATCTCGTCGACACTCATCCCGCGCCAGCCGATTCCCTGAACGGTCAAGGCCGAAATGACCTGATCGTGCGGGCAACAGTACAGCGTCACTCTGCCGTACGTGTTTTTCTGGTACAACCCGTGCGCCTCGCGGTCCTTGGCTGCACTATACGGTTTGCCGCCATTCTTCGACGGCCTTGCGTTTTCCATTGCGCGATCCAGATCCTCCGCAGGCATCTCGAGCTCGGCCCGGGTACGCAGGATATCGAAGTACTCCCTCAGCGTTTCCTTGCGCGCGACATAGGTCTCGCGCCCCACGTGCCCGTTCTTGTCGCGCACCCCGCGCTGGGCCCACGAGTCGGTCATGTTGGCCTCGACGAGACTGTACGGGGGATTGGCGAGAACATAGGTATCGGCGACGCAGCGCCCTTTCTTGCCCCATTGATCCGTCACCTCGGGCAAGCGGTCTCCAAGGAATGCAGCGGCAAGGCCGATCATGTTTCCCTGACTGTGGCACACGATCGTGATCGGCGCGTCGGCCTGTCGCTTGCGGATCGACTCGACCAGGCGTGCAAGCCGCAGCGCGCCAAGCACACCGTAAGTGCGCGGTGGCGTGGAGTAGATTTTTCGATTGCCGATGCCATTCATGTGCTGGACGGTCAGCCACAGGAAAAGCCGATCGTTCAACCCGTCGTTCCACAGATCCGGCAAACTCGTACACCCGCCCGCGAACGGGCCACCGCCCCAGTAATTCTTTTCGTTGAGCATGATCTTGTCGCCATACTCCTTCAGTTCCTCCGCGTTCGCGGCATAGCCCCACCGAAAGTGGATGACGGGCGAAAAGGACGGATCGGGCTTGATGTACGTCTTCGACGACATGTCCGGATTCAGGAAACCGTCTGGCGTCAGGCTTTCGATATAGCTGACCGGCGTCATCTGCCCGGCCACCGGCCCCCAATGGAACAGTTGATCGTCATAACGCCCCATGCGCCGGTTCAATCCGGCACACAACCCTTTCTCGGCGTCCTTGAACCATTCCCCTTCCGAATTCACCCCGTGCACGAAAATGACGACGCCCGGCAACGGCATCTGCATCACGCACTCGAGGTCGTTGCGGTTAAACAGTGTCGTCCCCAGTCCACCGCCCACCGAAGTCTGCGACGGGTCGTCCGTCGACGGTTGCCCGCCCGGGTTCTGCGCAAAGTTGTAGTTGAACATGTTGTTTTTCTTGAAGACTCAGCTCAGGTTCTGGACTTGAAAAAGCGAACCGCCAATTGTTCGAACTGATCGCTGCTGACCGGCGCCAGCTTGCCTTGCGCGTCGGTCTTCCCCTTGGTCAATTCGCCCGACGCCTTTCGCACCTCGGCTTCCATGCCCTCGACCGGCTGCCCGTCCGTGGCGCGTACCAGCTTCGGCACGCGCCCCAGCGAGCCTTGGTCGAACTTCGGAAAGTCGGCGCTCATGCTCGCCGGCCCGGCCCACGTATGCGACGCGGACTTGACGGTGAAACTCCCCGGACACCCGAGCTCGATATCGCCGCCATGCAGCTTCAGATACGCGCCGCCCGACGTCACGAACACGACCTGCTCGCTGGCCATGCCCGCGAGCTTGCCGCCGCCCGCCGTCATCTGGATGTTCTTCGCCGAATCGATCTGCGTGTCGTCGTTCTGGCTCTGCAGCGCAACTTTCCCCCGGTTGGCGATTGCCGACACGCCTTCGCTGTGCGCAAACATCGCGACGCCGTGCCCGGCCTGCAGGTTGATCCGCTGCCCGCTCGTGTACTGCAGGTGGTTCTGCGCGACGACATCGACGTTGCCGCCCGCATGGGTCGTCACGGTCTTCGGCGTCGCCATGCTGACGCCGGCCGGTGCGGTGATGCCGATCGCGGCCATCGACGCGCCTGACGACTCACCGCCGCCGGACGCCTCGCCATTCGGCCAGCCTTTCACCGTGGTCATGAGTGCATCGTGCGGCTGCGTGTCGGGCGCGACGCCTTGATGCTGGGCCGCATAGTCGCCGAGACTCTTGAACAGCTCGACGCATTCCTGCATCAGTTGCAGATACTCGTCCCGCGCGAGGTGGCCGTCACTGGCGCGCAGCCGCTCCCAGGCCGAAATCAGCATCGCCTTGCCGCTTCGAATCGCCACGTGCGCATCGCTGCGCAATTCCGCGCCTTCGCCGCGCGCCGCCCCCTGCCCGTTGTCGCGCGGCTGCGTCAGATAGCCGAGGTTCAGCTGACTGTACGCATGCTCGCTCGCCAACTGGCTGCTGATCTGCCCGGGCGTATCGTCGAAGCGGATCTGGTTGTACCGCTGCCCCTTGATTTCCTTCGTCTTCGTGCCGGAAAGATAGCGGTTGCCCGGCAGCGCGCCGGTATGACTGAAGGTCGCCGGCATGTTCGGCCCATTGGCCAGCACACCCATCACGACGAGCCGGTCCGGATCGCCGCCGATATGGCCGATCAGCACTTCCATGCCGACGCGCGGCAACGTATTCGCGCCGAAATTCGACCCGGCGAGCGCGCAGGCGACGCGCACCGGTGCGCTGTCGGACGGCGTGCCACTCGTGCCGGCACCCTGCGCGTGCGCATGATCGTCCGCGCTCAGCCCCTGGATCCGCACCCGGATGCGGCCCATTTCATCGCAGAACACCTCCTCGCCCTCCGGCCCGACGACGACGGCCGTCATCGGATGCACGGGCGGCAGGTCGACGTGCGGATCGTAGGCAGGCGTCAGCGGCACGCCGCGCCGCACGCACGAGAACGTGTTCTCGTAGCGCCTGTCGCTTTCGTCGCCCGGCTTGCCGCTCACGTCGGTCGGCACCGCGCTGAACAGCACGCGGCTTGCCGCGAACAGCGATTGCGCGCGCTCGTTCAGTTCCTTCGGCAGATTGTTTCGCACGCAATGATGAAGCGACGTGACGACAAACTGCCGCTGTTCAGCCGGCAACGTGTCGAGTTGAGGATGCTCCGCGAGCGCAAACCAGTGACCGACGGCCAGATCACGCACGTTGCTCACGCCGTCGACGGATTCGGCGCGCAGTTCATGCGCCAGCATCCGGTCCTTGCCGATCCGGTCGAGATCGGACGACGAATCCCCGGCGTGCGGGATATCGATCACGACGTCGGCCAGCAAATGCCCGAGGTCGTTGCCACTGTCGCCCTGATCGACGATCGTCGCCTGCTCGGTTTGGGACATCCGGCCGCTCTTGTAGTCCCACGTCGGCCGGACGATCTTGCCCGGAATCAACCGGCGGCTCGTCGCCCACAGCGTGATCGAGTCGCGCTCTTCGGTGGCGGCGTCACGGTGGTAGCGGATGGTGCCGGCGGCCGTCTGCGGCAACTTCATCGAGTCGTCGGCAAAGACGAGCGTATGCACCGGCGTGTCGTGCGCATTGCCGCTCGCCCGCTCCCCGGCCTTGCCCGCCTTGACGAATACGGTCGCTCCCTCCCGTCGCAACAGGCGCCGAATGAAGTGCGCGTCCGACTCGTTGACCTGCCGTGTGAGTTCCCGCGCGGGGTAACGCTCGGCTTGCAGACCGGACAGGTCGAATTCGAATGCGCCCGCGAGCGCCGAGCTGCGCTGGCGCCATTCCTGAAGCAGCACACCCAGGATGTCGGGCAGGCTCTTCGACCGAAACAACCGCGAATTGGTCCGTCGCTCCATCACGGACAGCACGTCGCGAATCGTCAGCTGGTAGCAGGTCAGTGAACCGTCCGATTGGCCGGTGCGAACGTCGGTGACAATGCCGTTGATGGTATGGAGACGCCCGCGATCGGTCGTCATCTCGACGGAGACCGGCAGCCCGATGAAGCCGCGGATCGGAAGATCGGCCCGTGACGACACGCAGGTCAGATGCCCCTCGATGCCCGTCATCAACCCTTCGCGGATATCGGCATACTGGAGCGCAAGTACCTGCTCGAGCGTTTTCTGGGCGGCCCCCCAGTTCATGCGAACCGGCCGATTGTTCTGATCGACCACCCCGGACGCAAACGTGCGCAGCAATTCGGCTGTATTCACAGCGTGACTCTCAGGATTTTGTTTGACTTCGTTATTCGGCAAGCAATCACGCCCGCTGGTCCGTCCTGGGAGTGCCGCCCGTCTGATTTTCGGCGAGCATAACAAATTTGTCGGCTTGGTGACGGCTTTTTGACAGGATTTAGAATCCTTTTTGCGAAGCGTCCGAACGGACTCTCCAGTTCACATTCTTTCGAACCGGGACGTTCCGTGTCCGATGTAGCGAACCGGTCGTACGGGTCGTCACGATCTGACGCAGGGCGACGCGCGCTCGGTATGGATCGACGATTTTCCGACGGGCGAGGAAGGGAGTGGCGGGCTGCCGCCAGAGTTTGCTATACTCTCGGTCTTCCGGAGAGATGGATGAGTGGTTTAAGTCGCACGCCTGGAAAGCGTGTATAGGTTAATCGCCTATCGGGGGTTCGAATCCCCCTCTCTCCGCCAGAATACGTGAGGCCCCTGATTTCCCTAGGAATCAGGGGCTTTTCATTTTGGGACCGCCGACACGCCATACATCGCCCCGCCCCCTCACGGATGCCGAATGTAATCCACCAACGCCCGCGTATACTCATCCGGCCGCCTGTCGCACAGACTGACCACGATCGCCACCGCAAACCCCGCCGGCACCCCGAACACGCCTGAACTGATCGGCTCGATCCCGAACCACGTGCGCCCGGCGAACCCGGTCAGTTGCGTGAAGAACGGATACGTCGACACGATGTAGTACACGCACACCGCCAACCCCGTCACCATCCCCGCAATCGCGCCACGCGTCGTCGTGCGCTTCCAGAACACCCCCAGCACCAGCACCGGAAAGAAGCTCGACGCCGCCAGAGAAAACGCGGCGCCGACGAGAAACAGGATCTTTCCGGTATTGAGCGACGCGACATACGACGCGAACAGCGCCACCCCGAGCAGCAGCACCTTCGAGATCGTCACGCGCCGCTGGCTCGACGCATCGGGCGCCACCATGCAGTAGTAGACGTCGTGCGACAGTGCATTCGCGATCGTCAGCAGCAGCCCGTCCGCGGTCGACAGCGCCGCGGCCAGCGCACCGGCCGCGATCAGCCCCGACACCACGTACGGCAGCCCCGCGATTTCCGGCGCGGCCAGCACGACCATGTCCGGCTGCATCTGGATTTCCGACCAGTGCACGATGCCGTCGCGAATCACCTCGACGACGCTGATCAGGTCGGGCTCGAAGTGATGCCACTGCGTGACCCACCCCGGCAATTCGGCGAACGGCCGCCCGACGAGATTCGCGAGGATCTCGTACTTGATCAGCACCGCGAGCACAGGCACGCTCAGGTAGAACAGCGCGATGAAGAACAGCGTCCAGCCGACCGAGCGCCGTGCCGACGCAACCGACGTGGTCGTGTTGTAGCGCGTCAGGATGTGCGGCAGGCTCGCGGTACCGAGCGACAGGCACAGCAGCAGCGCGAGGAAATTCCGCTCGCGCGGCTTGCGTTCGTCTTCGCTCGCGGCCGGAAACGGCTCGTGCATCGGCACGGGCGGCTCGGCACGCGCGAGCAGGTCGTCACGCGCCTGCGTCCACGCCACGCGCGCCGCCGCCGGATCGCGCGGGAAATCGGCCAGCTCGCGCTCGCGCCGGCTGATCTCGCGCAGCGGCCCGTTGTGGCGCCGCAGGTCCGCAAGCTGGTCGACGAGATGCCGGCGCGCGTCCGCATAGGACGCCGGCAACCGGTCGAGCCGCGTCTGGATGGCCGCGGCTTGCCGGCGGTATGCATCGCGCACCTGCTGCTCGTCGCGCGCGTCGCGCACCTGCGCCTCGCGCGCCGCGACGCGCTCCATCAGCTTGCCGTAATTGAACTGCGGCACGGGGCCGAGCCCGTTCTTCATCGCGATCAGCGACACCGGAATCAGGATCGCGCTGATCAGGATGATGTACTGCGCGACCTGGGTCCACGTGACCGCACGCATCCCGCCGAGAAACGAGCACACGAGAATGCCCGCGAGCCCGCAGAAGATGCCGATCGCGAAATCGACCCCGATGAAGCGCGTCGCGATCAGGCCAATCCCCTGGATCTGCGCGACCAGGTACACGAACGAACACAGGATCGCCGCGCCGGCCGCGAGCGCGCGCACGGCCGTGCTGGAAAAGCGCGTGCCGAGAAAATCGGGAATCGTGTAGCGCGCGAGCTTGCGCACATACGGCGCGAGCAGGAACGCGACGAGGCAGAACCCGCCCGTCCAGCCCATCACGTACGCGAGCGCGTCGTAACCGGTCGCGTAGAGCGAGCCGGCCAGACCGATGAACGACGCGGCCGACAGCCAGTCGGCCGCCGTCGCCATCCCGTTGAACGCGGGCGGCACGCGCCGCCCGGCCACGTAGTACTCGACGAGATCGGACGTGCGCGACAACAACCCGATCACCGCGTACACGGCGATCGGCACGAACAGGAACACGTAGCCGATCCACACGCCCGAGCCCGTCGCGCGCTCGATCCGCCACATCAGCAGCACGAAACCGAGAAACCCGAGCGTATAGAGCGCGTACGCGCGTATCAGTCGATGTGTCAGCATGAATCAGCGCCCGCCGTTCGCATGGCCGGCGCGCGCCGCATGCTCGTCGTACGCGCGGCGCAGCGTGCGGTCGGCGCGCTGCATCAGCCCGATGTAGACGACGATCAGCACGAGGTACACGAGAATCGCGCCCTGTGCGCCGACATAGAACGGCAGGCTGAAGCCGGCGAAGCGAACCCCGGCGAGCGCGGGCCCGAAGAACGGCACGATGAACGACACCGCGAAACCGATCACCATCAGCACCGCGATCAGCGCGACGTTGAAGCGCCAGTAGCGTGCGTGCGCACGCGCGAGCGGCGCGGGAACGGGAGGTGGCGCAGCAGGCGCCGAACGGGTCGGAACGGTCATGCCGTTATGTAGCAAAAAGCCCCTGCGCGGGCAATCGGGATTGCCGCGCAGGGGCTCGTGCGCGTGACGCGCAACCGGCAGGCGCTCAGCGCACTTCGGTGAGCTGCTCGAGGATGGCCGGATTCTCGAGCGTGGACGTATCCTGCGTGATCGCCTCGCCCTTCGCGAGCGAGCGCAAGAGGCGCCGCATGATCTTGCCCGAGCGCGTCTTCGGCAGGTTGTCGCCGAAGCGGATGTCCTTCGGCTTCGCGATCGGCCCGATCTGCTTGCCGACCCAGTCGCGCAGCGCCTTCGCGAGCGCCGCGGCTTCGTCGCCTTCCGGGCGCGAACGCTTCAGCACCACGAATGCCACGACCGCCTCGCCCGTCGTGTCGTCCGGGCGGCCGACCACCGCCGCCTCCGCAACCAGCTCATGCGACACCAGCGCCGATTCGATCTCCATCGTGCCCAGCCGGTGGCCCGATACGTTCAGCACGTCGTCGATCCGGCCCATGATCGTGAAGTAGCCGGTCTCCTTGTCGCGCACGGTGCCGTCGCCGGCCAGATAGAGCGTGCCGCCGAGTTCTTCCGGGTAGTAACTCTTCTTGAAGCGCTCCGGGTCGCCCCAGATCGTGCGGATCATCGCGGGCCACGGGCGCTTGACGACCAGAATCCCGCCTTGCCCGTTCGGCACGTCCTGGCCGGTCTCGTCGACCACCGCGGCCATGATGCCCGGCAACGGCAGCGTGCACGAACCCGGTACGGTCGGCGTCGCGCCCGGCAGCGGCGTGATCATGTGGCCGCCGGTTTCGGTCTGCCACCACGTATCGACGATCGGGCAGCGCTCGTGGCCGACGTGCTTGTGATACCACATCCACGCTTCCGGATTGATCGGCTCGCCGACCGTGCCGATGATGCGCAGGCTCGACAGGTCATAGCTCTTCGGATGGACCTTGTCGTCGGCTTCGGCCGCCTTGATCAGCGAACGGATCGCGGTCGGCGCGGTGTAGAACACGGTGACCTTGTGATCGCCGATCATCTTCCAGAAACGGCCGGCGTCCGGATACGTCGGCACGCCCTCGAACACGACCTGCGTGCCGCCGCACGCGAGCGGACCGTACGTGATGTACGTGTGGCCCGTGACCCAGCCGATGTCGGCCGTGCACCAGAACACGTCGTCGGGTTTCCAGTCGAAGGTCCACTTCATCGTCTGCGCGGCCCACAGCAGGTAGCCGCCCGTGCTGTGCTGCACGCCCTTCGGCTTGCCGGTCGAGCCCGACGTATACAGGATGAACAGCGGATGCTCGGCGCCGACCCAGGTCGGCTCGCAGCGGTCGGATTCGCCGTCGGTCAGCTCGTGCATCCACAGGTCGCGGCCCGCATGCCAGTCGATCTTGCCGCCGGTGCGGCGATAGACGATCACGCTCTTGACCGCTTCGCAGCCGCCCAGCGCGATCGCCTCGTCGGCGATGCTCTTGAGCGGCAGCGTCTTGCCGCCGCGCGCCTGTTCGTCGGCGGTGATGAGTGCCACGGCGCCGACGTCGACGAGCCGCTCGTTGAGCGATTTCGCGGAGAAGCCGCCGAACACGACCGAGTGCGTCGCGCCGATGCGCGCGCAGGCCTGCATCGCGACGATGCCTTCGATCGACATCGGGATGTAGATGACGACGCGATCGCCCTTGCCGATCCCGCGTTTCTTCAGCGCATTGGCGAAGCGCGACACGCGTGCGAGGAGATCGGCATAGGTGACGCGGGTGACGGTGCCGTCGTCGGCCTCGAAGATCACCGCGACGCGCTCGCCGTGGCCCGCTTCGACGTGACGGTCGAGACAGTTGTACGACGCGTTGAGCTCGCCGTCGTCGAACCATGTGTAGAACGGCGCGTTACGCTCGTCGAGCACCTTGGTGAACGGCTTGTGCCACGTGAGGCCCTCGCGCGCGAGGCGCGCCCAGAAGCCTTCGTAATCCTGCTCGGCCTCGGCGACGAGCGCGCGATAGGCCGGCATGCCGGAAATGGTCGCCGTCTTCTCGAGCGCCGCGGGCGGCGCGAACTGACGGGTTTCGTGAAGAACCGATTCAATCGCAGACATCGACTACCCCTTGGTGAACATGAATCCTCTGCATGGCGGCGCGATCGTGCGCGCCGCGCGTCGTCCTGGCCGGCGCTGCGCGCCGCTGTCTCCCACCACCCGCGCGCGGCCGCGAAGGCCTGCGCACGATGCTGCACCGCACCACATCAAGTCACGTCACGCAAACGTGACCTGCGGCGCGGCAGTTCCACGATAAGCGCGCCAACTTACCCGTCACTTACGCGGCATGGCCGTTTCGTGCGCGACGCGCCGCATCGAGGCCCGCTTTACGCTGTTACAACCGCGACCCTACAATCCTAACTGAACTCGCCTTCCGGATTCCAGCTTGAATCGCTACGCCCTCTTCCTCATCCTGTCGATGCTGTTCGTCGGCAGCAACGTCGGTATCGGTAAATCCATCGTTGCATTCGTCCCCGTCGCCATCCTCGCCACGCTGCGCTTCGTGATCGCGATCGCGGTGCTGTGGCCGCTGTTCAGCCCCGCGAAGATGCGCACGGTCAAGCGCGGCGAATGGCTGAACCTGTTCCTGCAGGCGTTCTTCGGCACCTTCATGTTCACGCTGCTGATGCTCAACGGCGTGCAGCGCACGAGCGCGGTGGCCGCGGGCGTCATCACGAGCACGATTCCGGCGATCGTCGCGCTGTTCGCATGGCTGATCCTGCGTGAAAAACCGAACGGCCGTGCGCTCGTGTCGATCGCGCTCGCGATCATTGGCGTCGTGACGATCAACCTCGCCAACGGCAGCGCGGCCGGCCACGGCGCGCAGGGCGACGCGTCCGGCTCGCTCGCCGGCAACCTGCTGATCCTCGGCGCGGTGTGCTGCGAATCGATCTACGTGATCCTGTCGCGCCGGCTCACGCAGACGCTCGCGCCGATCGACATCTGCGCGTATACCCACCTGTTCGGCCTGTTCCTGATGCTGCCGCTCGGCGCGACGGCGCTGTGGCGCTTCGATTACGCGAGCGTGCCCGCCGGCACCTGGGCGCTCGTCGTCTGGTACGGGTTGTCGGCCAGCATCTTCTCGTTCTGGCTGTGGATGAAGGGCATCCGGCACGTGCCGGGCAGCCTCGCCGGCGTGTTCAGCGCGGTGTTGCCGATCGCGGCAGCCGCGTACGGCATCGCGTTCCTCGGCGAGCGCCCGACGCTCGCGCACGGCATCGCGCTCGCGTGCGTCGTCGCCGGCATCGTGCTCGCGAGCCTGCGCGTCAAACGCATGCCGGCGGCCGCCTCCTGATCCGTCCCCCGCGGCGTCGGCGCATCGCTGCAGTCGCGCCGGCCGACGCGTTACAATAGCGCGCCTTTTCAAGATTACCCCGATACCTGCGCACCGCGCCCGTACCCCGACATGTCCGCCCCGCATTCGCCCGGCCATCCTGGCCGTCGCCCGCTTCGCCCGCTTCCCGCGCTGATTTTCATGAGCCGCTGGCTCCAGGTTCCGCTCTATCTGGGCCTGATCGTCGCGCAGGCCGTCTACGTGTTCCTGTTCCTGAAGGAAGTCTGGCACCTGCTGTCGCATGCGACGGGCCTCGACGAAATCAGCGTGATGCTCGCCGTGCTCGGCCTGATCGACGTGGTGATGATCTCGAACCTGCTGATCATGGTGATCGTCGGCGGGTACGAAACCTTCGTGTCGCGGCTCGGCATCGAGGGCCACCCCGACGAGCCCGAATGGCTCGACCACGTGAACGCGGGCGTGCTGAAGGTCAAGCTGTCGATGGCGCTGATCAGCATTTCGTCGATCCACCTGCTGAAGACGTTCATCAACCCCGACCAGCACACGACGCACGCGATCATGTGGCAGGTGATCATCCACGTGTCGTTCCTCGTGTCGGCGCTCGTGATGGCGTGGGTCGACCGCCTGACGACGCACACGCACCCGGCCCATTTCCACGAGGCGCATGCGTCCGCAGCGTCCCGACCGGCGGCCTGAACCGTCGGCAACGCATTCCCCACTGTCCCCACAGAGTCTCAGCCATGACCGTCATCAAACAGGAAGACCTGATCCAGAGCATCGCGGATTCGCTGCAGTACATCAGCTACTACCACCCGCTCGACTACATCCAGGCCCTCGGCCGCGCGTACGAGCTGGAAGAGAGCCCGGCGGCGAAGGACGCGATCGCGCAGATCCTCACGAACAGCCGCATGTGCGCGGAAGGCCGCCGTCCGATCTGCCAGGACACCGGCATCGTCACGATCTTCGTGAAGGTCGGCATGGACGTGCGCTGGGACGGCGCGACGATGGGCCTCACCGACATGATCAACGAAGGCGTGCGCCGCGGTTACACGCACCCGGACAACGTGCTGCGCGCATCGATCGTCAATCCGCCGGAAGGCGCCCGCAAGAACACGAAGGACAACACGCCGGCCGTGATCCACTACGAGATCGTGCCTGGCGACAAGGTCGACGTGCAGGTCGCGGCGAAGGGCGGCGGCTCGGAAAACAAGTCGAAATTCGTGATGCTGAACCCGTCCGATTCGATCGTCGACTGGGTGCTGAAGACCGTCCCGACGATGGGCGCCGGCTGGTGCCCGCCGGGCATGCTCGGGATCGGCATCGGCGGCACCGCCGAGAAGGCGATGCTGATGGCGAAGGAATCGCTGATGGAGCCGATCGACATCCAGGAAATCATCGCGCGCGGCCCGAAGGACTGGGTCGAGGAACTGCGTGTCGAACTGCACGAGAAGGTCAACGCGCTCGGCATCGGCGCGCAGGGCCTCGGCGGCCTCGCGACCGTGCTCGACGTGAAGATCATGGCGGCGCCGACGCACGCGGCGTCGAAGCCGGTCGCGCTGATCCCGAACTGCGCGGCCACGCGCCACGCGCACTTCGTGCTCGACGGTTCGGGCCCGGCCAAGCTTGAAGCGCCGTCGCTCGACGCCTGGCCGAAGGTGCAGTGGGAACCGAACACGGAAACCAGCAAGCGCGTCGACCTGAACACGCTGACGCCGGAAGAAGTCGCGAGCTGGACGCCGGGCCAGACGCTGCTGCTGTCGGGCAAGATGCTCACCGGCCGCGACGCCGCGCACAAGCGCATCGCGGACATGCTCGCGAAGGGCGAGAAGCTGCCCGTCGACTTCACGAACCGCGTGATCTACTACGTCGGCCCGGTCGATCCGGTGCGCGACGAAGTCGTCGGCCCGGCCGGCCCGACGACGGCCACGCGCATGGACAAGTTCACCGAGACGATGCTCGCTCAGACGGGTCTGATCTCGATGGTCGGCAAGGCCGAGCGCGGCCCGGTCGCGATCGACGCGATCAAGAAGCACAAGGCCGCCTACCTGATGGCGGTCGGCGGCGCGGCCTACCTCGTGTCGAAGGCGATCCGCGGCGCGAAGGTGCTCGCGTTCGAAGACCTCGGCATGGAAGCGATCTACGAATTCGACGTGCAGGACATGCCTGTAACAGTTGCCGTCGATTCGTCGGGCACGTCGGTGCACCAGACGGGTCCGAAGGAATGGCAGGCGAAGATCGGCAAGATCCCGGTCGCAGCCGCGTAAGCGCGATCGAACGAAAGGCCGGACGCGCGTCCGGCCTTTTTACTTCTCATTCTCATTATTGTGCGCGGCCGGTTATTCAAGGCTGATTCTCATTACACGCAAAAGGCAGGCCCGACAAGGCTTCGAGGCTTGGCTTTTCTCGTTCGAGCGATTATCGTTCGGTTTCTGAAGCTCCACTGAACAAGGAACAGCCATGCAAGGCGACAAGAAAGTCATCGAATATCTGAACGCCCAACTGAAGAATGAACTCACGGCGATCAACCAGTACTTCCTGCATGCGCGCATGTACAAGCACTGGGGCCTCGACAAGCTCGGCAAGCACGAATACGACGAGTCGATCGGCGAAATGAAGCACGCCGACTGGCTGATCGAACGCGTGTTCATGCTCGACGGCCTGCCGAACCTGCAGGACCTGCACAAGCTGCTCGTCGGCGAGGAAACCGAAGAGATCCTGAAGTGCGACCTGAAGCTCGAGCAGATCTCGCAGTCCACCTGCAAGGAAGCGATCGCCTACTGCGAATCGGTTCGCGACTACGTGTCGCGCGAGATCTTCGAAAAGATCCTCGACGACACCGAAGAGCACATCGACTGGCTCGAAACGCAGATCGACCTGATCGGCAAGGTCGGCCTGCAGAACTATCAGCAAACGATGATGGGTTCGGCCGAGTAATCGCCCTGCCCGCCAGCCCGCCGCCCGCCCGACGATGACGCACCCGTCCGCCGCTACCGCGCCGCACGCCGCCGCCCCTGTCGGCATCTTCGACTCGGGGCTCGGCGGCCTGTCGGTGCTGCGCGCCGCGCGCGCGCACCTGCCCGGCGAATCGTTCGTCTACGTAGCCGACTCGCACCACGCGCCATACGGCCCGCGCGACGAGGCATTCATTACGGAACGCACGCTGGCCATCGGCGAGTGGCTCGCGCGCGAAGGCGCGAAAGCGCTCGTCATCGCATGCAACACGGCAACGGCTCGGGCGATCGCGGCCATCCGCGAACGCCTGTCGATACCGCTCGTCGGCGTCGAGCCGGGCATCAAGCCGGCCGCCGCGCTGTCCGCGACCGGCGTCGCGGGCGTCCTCGCCACACAGTCGACGCTGAACAGCCCGCGCTTCCAGGCGCTGCTCGACCGCTACGGCGCCGGCCGCCGCTTCATCTGTCAGCCCGGCCACGGGCTCGTCGAAGCGATCGAGCGCGGCGACACGAACTCGCCCGCACTACGGGCACTGCTCGAGCGTTACATACAGCCGATGCTCGACGACGGCGCCGATACGCTGGTACTCGGCTGCACGCACTACCCGTTCTTCACAGAAACGATTCGTGACATTGTTGGCGAGCGCCTGACGATCGTCGACACGAGCGATGCCATTGCCCGCCAGCTCGCGCGGGTGCTCGACGAATGCGGGCTGCGCGCGCCGGCCGGCACGCACGCCGCGCCGACGCGCTTGTGCTCGACGAGCGACGGCCTGCAACTGCGCGCGCTCGCGTCGACGCTGCTCGGCCTCGAGGCGCCGGTCGAATCCGTCACCATTTCCTCGCCGAACGCGCACGCCTGCGCGACCGCCTGACGCGCGCCGGCACGCCGGGCTCCCACGGCGGCCAAGCCGCCGCTTCCTTTCAAGGGTCCGATGACCTTAAAAAAAGCCCGACCCAGGCTTGTCAACACCCGCAAAATTAATGATAATAATTCGCATTAACGTTAGCTATCGCAACTCATCATGATCGTCTGCGTGTGCAAGTCTGTTTCCGATCGCAAGATTCGCGCGTCCCTCGCGGAGGGCGTGAACTCTTTCGATGAACTCCAGTTCGAGCTCGGCGTGGCCACGTGCTGCGGCAAGTGCGAGGAGTCCGTACGCGACCTAATGGCCGAGCAAGGCGTCTGCGCGAGCCGGTGCGGTGTCGAGCATCATGCTCATCCGATCCCGGTCACGTTCTACGACCGCAAGGCGGCCTGAGCGGCGCCGAGCGTGTGCATGCGGCCCGGGCCGCATTTTTTGTCTTGACCGTCAGCAAGCCACCGTCTGCGCGAGCCAACGGCTTACCTGCCAAGGAGCCTGTGATGGAATTGCTGATCGGATTCGTAACCACCGTTTGCATCTCGCTGCTGATCTTCCGCAAGTGATGCCGATTCACCCGCCGCGCCCCGGGTGCGGCGTCGTTCTTTCAAGCTAACATGCAGGCTTCGCATCTCGCTCCTGCCGGCGCCATGCCGGCTGCACCACGTATGAATCCCCGAGTGATCGTCGTCGCGGTCGGCGTGCTAGCCGCACACGCGATCATGCTGACGGCCGCATGGCTCCATCGCAACGCGCCGCCGCCGAAATCGGTCGAGGTCCAGACGATCACCGCGCAGCTCATCACGCCTGCGCCGATCGCGCAGCAGGTCGCGGCCGAATCGATTCCGCAGCCCGCCCCGCCGAAGCCCGTGCCGCGCGTGAAGCCGAAGGTCGAGCCGAAACCGGTGCAGAAAGCCGCAAAGCCGACCCCGCAGCCGGTCGCGCCGTCGCCGGCGCCGTCGCCCACCCCGGCTCCCGCGGCCGATCCGACACCCGCTCCGGCCGCGCCCGCGCCCGCCGCACCGGCCGCCACGCAGGGCCCGGCGCGCGAAACGATGCAGGTCAGCGCGCCGAAGAACGTGCCGACGCTCCAATGCAACTTCGTGAAGCCCGACTATCCGTCGATGTCGCGCCGCCGCGGCGAATCGGGCACCGCCTATGTCCACTTCGTCGTCGGCGTGACCGGCAAGATCGAAAGCATCGATCTGCAGAAGAGCAGCGGCTATCCGCGCCTCGACGATGCCGCGCTCGACGCGATGCGCGCGACCACCTGCCGTCCGTACATCGAGAACGGCGAGGCGATCCGCGCCGCCCGCACACAGCCCTACAGCTTCGGGCTCACCGACTAACCTGCCTCATCCGGAAGATTCAAAGGAAACAAAAAAATGCAAAGCTACGGTATCGCGCACGTCTGGGCGCAAGGTGATTTCGTCACGCGCGCCATTGCGATCACGCTGCTCGTGATGTCGGTCCTGTCTTGGATCGTGATCGTCATCAAGGGCTGGAACGTGATCCGCCTGAACCGCCTCACGAAGAACGCCGAACAGGCTTTCTGGCATTCCGACGATTTCGACGACGGCATCAAGAAGCTCGGCCTCGCCGCGTCGACGCCGAACGACAACCCGTTCCTCGCGCTCGCGCTGTCGGGCAAGGAAGCCGTCGACCACCACCATCACACGCAACCACATCTGCACGATCGCATGGACGTATCGGACTGGGTCACGCGCTGCCTGAAGGACACGATGGACGAAGGCATTTCGCGCATGCAGAGCGGCCTCGCGATCCTCGCATCGGTCGGCAGCACCGCGCCGTTCGTCGGCCTGTTCGGCACGGTCTGGGGGATCTACCACGCGCTGCTCGCGATCGGCGCCACCGGCCAGACGTCGATCGACCAGGTCGCGGGTCCGGTCGGCGAATCGCTGATCATGACGGCCTTCGGCCTGTTCGTCGCGATTCCCGCGGTGCTCGGCTACAACGCGCTGATCCGCGCGAACAAGGGTGTCGTCAGCAAGCTGCGCCGCTTCGCGCACGGTCTGCACGCGTACTTCGTGACGGGCGCGAGCCTCGCGTCGTCGTCGACGCGCGATGGCCTGCGTCTCGCATCGCGCACCGCCAGCTGAGACGAGGTGAACCATGGCCATGAACACCGGTTTCAGCGACGATGACGACGATGCCGTGATGAGCGAGATCAACATGACGCCGCTCGTCGACGTCATGCTCGTACTCCTGATCATTTTCCTCGTGACGATCCCGGCGATGCAGCATGCGGTGAAGATCGACCTGCCGCACGCCAGCAGCCAGCCCGTCGACGAAAAGCCGCAGACCGTCGACGTCGCGATCCAGGGTGACGGCACGATCCTGTGGGACGACCACACGGTCACGCGCGAACAATTGCAGGCGCGCATCGCGGAAGCCGCGAAGCGCACGCCGCAGCCGGAATTGCATCTGCGCGCGGACCGCAAGGTGGCCTACGAGCACGTCGCGGAAGTGATGTCGGATGCACAGGCTGGCGGCTTGACCAAGCTCGGCTTCGTGACGGAGCCCGGCGCGAAAACGAAGTAACACGCGCACGTTCTGTCGTCGCCAGTAGTCACTGCGCGCCTTGCCGGCCGCACCTAGCCGGCCGCACCTAGCCGGCCGCACCTAGTGTCCTGTTCCGTTGTTAACTGGTCTATCTTCGCGTAGCATGTTGACGTCAACGGAACGGGAGACGTCAGCATGGCGATGGGACGACCGAAGGCGGAACTGGTGCTGAGCGAAGACGAGCG